>NZ_CP106950.1 GCF_030419005.1 Eleftheria terrae | reverse complement strand
TGCCGGGACAGGACGGCCAGCTGGTCTCGCTCCAGCAGGCTGATGCGGCAGAACGCCCTAGGAACGATTATCTTCCCGACGCACCCACACCCCTGGCTTGGGCGGCGATCGGGGCGCCTGCGGCCTTCTCGCACGCCGTGGCCCCATCTCCGCAGGTCGGGAACCCCCCGTTCTTCTAAGTTCTGTTCTTCGCTGCTGTTGGGAACACGTGAAGGATTGAGGAGAGGGTGGCGCGCCGCTGGGGTCCGTCTCGCCCCCTTTGGGGGCTGTTTTGGTATTGAGGCGCCTACCCGGAGCCGTAGGCGGAGGGTTCCGTTGATTCGCCCAGCATCCGCGTGGGCGGATGCGGTCCCCGGAGGGGAGGGCGGTGGAGCGCCTGTCCTCGCGGTGGACTTGTTCACCGACGACGGTGGAGCTACTACCAGGAAGAGAACAGGTACCCCTAGATACAGGGGCGCCGTGTTGCAAGACGCGCAAGCCCAGTGCTGGTGCGGGCTGCAGCCGGGTGCGCTGCGACACCATGAGAGTTGTTCATCACACGGCTTGAGAGTAGAGCATCACATGTGATGCTTTATCATCGGCGCAACCTATTGATTTCAAAAGAATTTTTTCTTGAGAGTAGAGCATCACGGATAACTGCCGGGAGTCACAGGCTTATCCCCGGAATTCACCTTTGTTACACCGGGCGCGGTTTGCGGTGGATAACCCCGTCGTTACGTTTGTCACTACAGCGTGAGTTCGTCATCACCGGGCGCACTTCGGTGTGCTCCGGAGGCAGCAGGCGAGAGTTCTTCATCATCCGGTGCATAGAGGTGAGAAGTGGGTGGGTGTTCACCCCACGCGGGGGAGGTCGGATGCAGTGATTCGTGAGAGTTGTTCATCACGCGAAGGAGCACGCCGTGCGGCCTTCGCCATGCACGTAGCAACGCAAAAAAAAGAGAGGCTGAACGCCTCTCTTTGTCTCGCTTTCTTTGGGATCAAAACCCCGGTAATCCTTGCTGCGTCCCCTTCGGGATGTGGGGCGGCGAAGGATGCAGGATGATGCCTTTCTCCGCCACCGCGACCTTCGCTTGTGGATAGACGATCAGCACAGCATTCAATGCTTGAAGGAAGTTCCGTTTGAAGTCGAGCACGGCCCGCGGGGTGGAGTACCCGGACCCCAGCTGGTTCATCAAAACTTCCCACCGGATGAGGCCCGATGGGCGCTGCAAATAGCTGTTGCGAAAGGTCAGCCAGGTGTACACGTCCATCGCCAGCGGCGAGCCGCGCAAGGCACGGTAGGCTCGCAGGTCGATGGGCACGGGACTCGACCGCAGTTCATTGAAGAAATACTCGGTGAGCAGCACCCGCGATTTCCAGCCGTGATGCCCACTCGCCTGGGGTGTCCACAGCTGTACCTCGTCCGCGCTCGCCGCTCCTTCTGACGCAGGTTCCGCCTCGTATCCGGACCCGGCGAGCCGACGCTCAAACTCCACCTCGTCCAGGTCCACCTCACTGACCACGCTCATGTTGCGTAGCTGGAAACGACGGTTGGACTGCCCAGTGCCGGTAGCCGTGATACTGGCTCCGAACAGCCGCTTCATCTGCTCGGTAACACGCGTACTGGAGCCACGCTTACCGCCGCCGCGCTCCAAGTCGAGCACGTCACGCAGGAAGCTGGCGAGGGAGTCACCCAGTTCCAGCTCGGGCGAGTTCGTGCGCACGACCTCGGTGGACACCCAAGACATCAGCAGCCGCGGGTAGATCCCATACGGAATCCCGCCGTGGTAGCCCGCCATGATCGTCAGCGTGAAGTTGCCATTCTTGCGCTCGAAAATCCGGGACTTCGGGTCCTTGTAGGGCATCGAAGCGTTCACCAACGCGCGGTGCATGAAGCCCAGGGAACCGGCACTCTTCGCGTCCTCGCGCTCGATCTCCAGATGGGCCTCGATGGCCTCTTGGACCCATTTCGGCACCTGTTTCGGCCTGCGAAGGTCGAGAACTTCATCGATCGATTCGACGGGGACATCGGTCCCGGTGAACGGGCGCTGAGAGTCCATGTTGGAGTCGCCTGACGATTTGTCCATCCGTGCTCCGTCAACCTCAGGCCAGCTTGCTCCTGGCTGCCGGCCGAGTGGTTTTTGCGCTTCCCTTCGCTGCTGCCTCTTCCAACAGCTTGAGATGCTGATCGTATACCTGCGCGCACAGGTAGCGCACCCGCTCCCGCGAGAGGCCTACGCGCTGCGCAACGTCCGTCTGCAGCTCGCCGCCCACGAGCACATCGCGGACGATTGACTGGTTCTGTTCGGACATGCCAGGAAAGGACTTCAAGGCGCGATTCAATTGGGTTTTGGTCAGCGAGCCAACGGCCCGGCGTAGGTCGGTCATGATCGTATTGTCGGTGGAACAGGCGCAACTCAGCGGCGCATTTTCACCGCTTAGAACTGCCCTTCCAGATGCCGTAGCACACCGCCGCGTAGGCCAATGTGAAGGGCCCCAACCAGTCATGCTCGCCCATCTTGCCGTCCTCGACGGCACCTAGCGACATGGGCATCCCGAGCGCCCAGAGGGCCCAGGCGAAGTTGGTGTAGAGAGCCAAACCGGAGCACAGGACGAAGCTGGCGCACGCCAACCGACCGAGAAGGCTGTCCTGCCTCGACGGCTGGTAGCGGCCCCACATCAAGCTCGACAGCGCAATCCCTGCAGAGAGGCATGCCCAAGCCAGGGCATCGCCACGCGCACCAATGAGCCCAACCACAAACGCACCCGTGCTGGACAGACCGAAGAACACGGCGCCCGCGGCGGGTAGGCTGGCCAGTACGCGATTTCTCGCCATGTTGCTCCCTCAGTTTTCACCGCGTGTGTGCCAGGTCAGAGCACAGACGGAGGTCACTTCAGCATCTTCTGCAAGCGGGCGGTGAGTGCCTTGCGCACGGCCGCAGCATCTTGTCGGCTGCCGTGTTCGTCGATCCAGGACAGGCGCGTCGCGATGGCATCAACCATGTCGTCGATTTCTGCACGCCATCCGGCGATCTTGGCCTGTTGGTCATTCGGGGCCTCCTCGTCGGCAACGCCGTCTGCGTCGACTGCCGCCTTCTTCGCAGCGGCAGCCCCCGCCTTCTTCGGAGGCGCGACCTGCTGCTTCACCTCGCGCGTCTTCGCCCGCTCCAGCTTGCCTTTGGCCTTCGCCTCGCTCACCAGCTCGGCGGCCGCCTCGGGGTCGTTCTGCTGAATGATGGCCAGGTCCAGCGCAGCATCGACGCCCGACACGCGGGTCTGCACCAGTTCCTGCACTTCGGCTGGCATCGTCAGCAGTTTCAGGCCCTGGCTGATGGTCGGCTCGCTGCGCCCGATCATCTTCGCAACCGCAGCGGCGTTCTTGCAAACACCCATCTCGATCAGGCGCTTCCAGGCCATCGCTTCGTGTACAGGATCAACGGCCTCGCGTTGGTTGTTCTCCACCAGTTGGATCGCGAGGATCTTGCCAGCGCTTTGTTCGTCAACCTCGATCGCTTCAACCGTTCCTGCCGGGGTCAGTTGGCTGGCTCTCCAGCGACGTTCCCCTACGACGATCACATAGCCATCATCGGCCAGGCGCACAACGATGGGCTGCAGCTGGCCGACAGACTTGAAGCTCTCTGCAAGGTCTTCGATGGCCTCCTGGCTGTACGTCTTGCGCGGCTGGTTGGGGTCCGGGCGCACGTCGCCGTAATGCAGCACGAGGACATTACGCGTCTTCTGCGCAGCCAGAATGTCGTTGATGAAGCTGTCGGACATGCTCATTGCAGCACCTCGGCCAAAATGGCCTTGCAGGCGGACTTCCACTCACTTCCCGCGGCACGGTTGACCCGCCCCTCGCTGTCGCCCTCCCAGACGGCACGCCGCGCATCGATCGCATCCTGTACAGCTGGCCGGTGGTTGAGCTGGAAGGGCACGACTTTGATCCCCGCGGACGTGATTTTTTCAAGGGACGACTGATGCAAACGACTGCGCTTGCTGAACTGGTTCGGCAGTATCCCGACATGTTTGTGACGGGGGTTGCCATACAGCGCCTTGGTATCGTGCAAGGCCTGCACCAGGTCCCTCGCTCCGGACAGCGAGAAGGCGTCCATCAACGCCGGCGTGACGCTAAAGTCAGCGGCCACCATCGCGGAGAAGTAGCGGTGTTCCGCTGTGGTCGGGGTGTCGATGATAACCACGTCGTAACCCTGGGCGACCGCCCGCAGGTTGGCCCGGAATCGCTGGTACAGCGCCCGTCGTGCTGCCGCGTTGTCGCTGGCCACCATGCCGTCCACCGACTTCAGCAGGCGGTCGCCAGCAATGACGTGGACACGCTCACTTGCCACCGCGGGCAGCCGGCCTTCCGGCAACTCTGCCTTGAACAGGTCCGAGCCCACCAGAGCGTCTTTCGGGACCGCAGAGAGGAAGGTTGCAGTGCTGTTGCCCTGAGCGTCGATGTCCACCACCAACACCTTTTGCTTCGAGAACTGCGCGATGTACTTCGCCAGGTTGATGGTCGTAGTGGACTTGCCCACGCCGCCCTTCATGTTTGTGATTGCGAGGATCACTGCAGCCTTCACCGCATCGGTGACGGTCGGTGCTGTCGTCGTCATTGAAGTCTCTCCGTTTGTGCCGCAGCAAGTGCGCCGGGCGAGATGATCGCATCCCAGACAAGGGCCAAAAGTGCCGAGCGCGCATCGGCCTCGCGTTCTTCGTAGATGGTGGCCAGTTTCAACTGCTCGCGGGGCTGCTGTCGCTGCCAAGTGGCGTGCCACTCTCCCGGGGCAACGCGCAGCAATTCGAGCCGCGATCCTCCCTGATGCAAGAACGCCGCCGCCACGCTCGCCATGCACGTCTGTTGGCTGGGGCTTGCATCCGCAAATCGACTGGTCATCATCGCTCTCCCTCTGGTACGGGCAGCCCTAGCATGGCGCCCAGGAAATCGCTACAGGTTGTCGGTTAATGCAACGGCATCCCGGCGGGACGCCCTACGCAGTGGCCCCCCCAGCAGATGAGCCGTTCAGTCTGCGACTCCCACACCTCCGCGATGTGCCCTCCGACACGTCGTGCCATGAAGGTCGCGGTGTTGAAGTTATCCCAGGTCATCGCGTCCTCCTCATCGCGCGTAAGAACGATGCCCTTTCCGGGACTGGCCCGGAGAACCTGCCATTCTTGGACAAACTGTCCATCATCGAGGCGCACGATCCAACCTCGAAAATCGAATCCAGCGGCTTCAGGATCGGCAGCCAGCTCTTGAGCGCGGTCCATTGCTGCATCCATGCTCGGTCACTCCTTTCCCTAGTGACTAGAACGGGATGTCGCCGTCGCCGTCGCCGTCGTGATCACCGGCGGGTGGCCCCTCTTTCGAGGCTGCTCGCTGCCCGGAGCGGGAGGGCCGCTCTTCGCCAGCACCCGCCTCGTCGCCTTGTCCATCACGGCCGCCGAGCAGCTGCATCTGCTCCGCGATGATGTCCACGGTGTTGCGCTCGACGCCGTCCTTGTCGGTGTACTTGCCGTATTTCAGGCGGCCTTCGATGTAGACGGGGCGGCCCTTCTTGAGGTATTCGCCGGCGATCTCGGCCAGGCGTTCATAGAAGGTCACGCGGTGCCATTGGGTCTCCTCGATGCTCTCGCCGGAGGAGCGGTCCTTGCGGCGGCTGGAGGTGGCGACGGAGACGTTGCAGATGGCCGTGCCGGTGGGGGTGTAGCGGACCTCCGGGTCACGGCCACAGTTGCCGATCAAGATCACTTTGTTGACAGATGCCATCTGAGACTCCTTCGTACCTGATGCTTCGTCAGCCCGGTGCCCGGCTTCGGCTACTTCCGCGGTGCGAGCCGGTCATGTCAGCCGAGTCCCGCCATGATTGATATTTTGCGTTTTGGGGTTGCGTTTGTCAACCCCTATTTGCATTCTTCTTTGTGTTTGTTTGGCGCGCCAAATGCCAGTTTCGTCCGCGTCGACTGGCTGCGCTCCGTGCGTGCCTCAACCAGCCGTCTGGCTAGCTTGTCGCTGATGGGCTGCAACTCGTCCTTTAAGTAGAAGCCGCGAGACGGGTCAACGAGTCGCCTCACCTCTGCAGCGTGGGTAGCACTGGCCTCGTCGTCATCCTCTTCGTCACAGTCCTCGGGCGCCGGCGGACCGGACGGTGTACGCAGTGCTGGAGGTAGCCATCGGCACCCAGCGAGCAGCGCAGCCGCTCGGTCCACCAGGTCAGCCTTTTTGAGATGCGAGAGCTTGGCGGCCGCTTCTGCTGATACCGCCTCGGCCACCGTTTCCAGGATGCGCGCTTTGGGCACGTGCGTAAGGTAGTTCGCGGCCGAGGGCTCCCAGCATTCGGCCATGTCGAGCGGGGCGGCCCATGCAAGGCTATGGGCGTTGCCCCACCCCTCACTCTCCGAAGTCGCATCAGTCGCGAAGGCAGTGCAGAACGCGATCAAGTTCAACAGATCATCGGTCGGCAAGGAGACGAGCCAGGCGAAGATGCCCTGCTTGGGCACCTTCGCCCGCCACTCCGCTTCCTTCGCCAGCACTGCGGTCCATGCCGGGTTCTCCTCGATGTTGTCGGCGTACTGCCGGAGCTTGCTCGCGCAGCTCGTGACTCCGACGTTTACTGCCGAGGGATGCCAGTAGCCGGCGTGCTCGCTCATCAGGCGTGTGACCATCCGATGCGCGAGTGCAGCGAGTGCCACGTGGGGGTTGCGGATCATTGCTGCCTGCAGCGCAGCAGTGCGATGAGCCGTGAGCCTGCGCATCAACGCCGAGGACAGGCCTGCTGCGTGGGGTGTGTTGTCTTGCCCTGTGCGGGCTGCGCCGGTGATCCCGCCACGGCTTGATCCACGATCCTCCGGCCTCACTAGCCCACAGCGAATCTCAGGCGTGCCGTCGTAGTCGATGGAGATCAAGACTCCCGCGCCCGCCTTTGCCACGTCGTCATACGTGTCCAGAGCGTGAACGAACGTGTCCAATCGCTCCTCCGCTTCCTCGA
The DNA here is from genome assembly GCF_030419005.1 of Eleftheria terrae. Classification (NCBI taxonomy): domain Bacteria; kingdom Pseudomonadati; phylum Pseudomonadota; class Betaproteobacteria; order Burkholderiales; genus Eleftheria; species Eleftheria terrae. The sequence continues at coordinate 48,053 of NZ_CP106950.1, read as the reverse complement.
CGCTGCGCTGCAGCCGCTCCTCATCCTCATCAGAACAGGTGTCCTGCTCATAGGCGCGCTCCAGTGCATCCCGCGCTTCCTGCTGCGCAGCCTCCAGTCGGTCTAGTTCTGCTTGTTCCTCGGGCGTCATCGAGCGCCGCTTGGCGGGGATCGTCCCGAAGCCGCTGGCTTCCGCATAGCCGACACGAGCTGCCCGCACCTCCACCCACCCCCATCCTTCGGCGCGGTACGGTTCCGCAATGCGTTCCAGGCGTTCCTTCGCCAGCCGCTGCAACAGCTCGACATCCGTCAGGTAGGTGGCCTCGTCGTCGGTGAAGAGGTCACGGGTCACGACGCCGCCGGCTGCCTCGTAGGCAGCAAGCCCTACAAACCTCGCAACGGCGTCGTTCCTCAGGCTGACAGCGTGCGCGGTCAGCTGATGTTTCAGCATGTGGGGTTGCCGATCCCACTCTGAACTCGCTGCCGAGCTGCTCGATGTTGCCGGGGTTCTTCCGGGCCTTGCGGACATTGCGCGCAGACTTGACCAACAACGCAAGAGACAGGTGTTCCAGCGTCGACTTTCCGTTTGCTTTCTTTTCAGGCATGGATTTTCCTTGTAGGCAACGGGCGCGGGAGCGCGCCCGAACTGGCTTCAGTGCTCGTCAGGAAGCTGCACGGTGGTATTGCGGCGGTCCTCGTCGGTGATGACCTCAACCCAGGTGCGCGGGCCCAGCTGGTAGCAGGACGTCACGCTGCCGCCGAAGGCGACTGCCTGGGCGTTCTGGGCCTTCTGTTCGGCGTCGATGTCGCCGAAGTCGCCCGATTGATGGCGTTGGATCAGGAAGGACTCCGACATTCCCGCGCTGATGATGGCGATCAGGGCACCCGGGGTCCGGGTGACAAAGCCGGTGTCGAACAGAACGCATTTCTGAGACATAGCAACCCCTTTCGAGATGAAGTGACGGACTGAGAGGGCCGCAGGCCGGGAAAGCGTGCGGAGATCCTCTCGCTCGGACTTCCCTCGCTCGCCCCTGGGGGCGCGGGGTGGGGGATGTGGGATTGGGGCAGCCGAAGAGCGAGCCGGAGTGTTCCGGCCCGCTGCGAAATGAGATCCCCCCACAAGTCCCCCCTCACTGAGGGATGGGGGGCGCTTGTGGGGGGAGTGCAGCGGGCGGGTACCCGGCGAGAGGCTGCGAGGGGCGACGCAGCGATCGCGGCCGGCATGCCAGGGCTGCGGCCTGGCGGGACGGCTGCAGGGCGGAGTCGCCCGGGGGAATCTCGGCGTGGCGTCTCTGCGGCGGGCGTGCCAGGGAGGGACGAGCTGGCGCGGCGGCCGAGCCATGCCGAGCTGGAAGGGGGTGTTGGCCGAGGCCGAAGGGGGAGGCGTGTGACGTCGACCAGGTCGACCTGGTCGACGGGAGCGGTGGGGAGGTGTGCTGCGGCAGCAGCTGGAGAAGGTGGCCAGCGCCGGCGGCGCTGCCGACCGCAGGCTCCTATGGCGTCGCTGTCAGTAGCGCACGGTTTCCCACAACACCGGAACGTCACTCTCTGGCGGAGTGATGTACACGTTGATCATGCGGGGCTTGGTCGTGGCCTGCAATTCGATGACCTGGTCGTAGATTGAGGCCTCGTAGCTGCCGCCATCTCCGCCCGGCAAGTAGACGTAAGTCGTGCCTCGATACCCTCCCACACAGACCTTGGTCGGCATCTCGCTGTCTCGCGATGGCCGCAGTTCATCCCCGGTGCCGATCCCCTGGTAGGGCGTAGCGCCGTAGCCGCCCCATCGGGGGCGCTCCGGCATCTCCGATGCCAACAGTCCGATCGAGCCGGACAGCAGGGGTTCGGTGCCGGTCGGACAAGGGTCGTAGTAGCTGAAGCCGCGCTCGGCCCAGCTCGGCTTGTCGGGGTACGGTGACTTGGGCTTGCGGGCTTCGTCGCACTCCGGAAAGGAGTGGCCGCGTCTCAAGCGGTCCCACAAGCGATGGATTGGATCGACGCACATGGCTTGGGCGGTGGGACCGGCCGGGTCGGCCAAGCACAGCAGCACGGTGCAGCCCCACTCGGAGGCCTGGCTTGGAGCTGCAGCGCCCATCAGGACGGCCGCAGCAAGCATCAATCTCTTCACGGTGATCTCCCTGCTCATTGCGAAATGACGGGGAGATCTTAGAGGCCGTGATGGCTCCAGTCCATATTTTTGTAGTGACAAACGCGGAGAGTCGCGCACAACGAAAAGCGGGATGGGACCTTTCCCTTCTCAGTCCCGGGCGCCTGAGGGCTGCGATCGCTCCTACGAGTTGAACAACCAGTGCCCCTCTGGCTGGCGAACCGCCACATGCGTGGTCTTCGCGACTTCACCGCTCAGGTCAGATGTGTAGACCGCTTCGAAACGGATGGCATTGCGCGCCGGCATCTCCACCGCCTGGATGCGAGTGAGGGTCATGCAGACGTTTTTGTTGTGGTACTTGGTCAGCAAGATCGGCGCGTTGAAATTGTCCAGCCGCCGGCCAGGTGCGGCGTAGGCGTTGAGCGCGCTTGTTCGGTACGCATTGATGCAGGAGACCCGCTCAAGGAAGGTCTGAATCACAGGCGCCGCATCCTTGACCATCAGCTGCAGCTGCTCGTCCTTCAGCGGCATCGCAAGCGCCATCTGGATTCGCGACTGTTGGTCGGTGGTGATCCTGGCCAGGCCCTTGGGCGGCAGAGCCGTCGCCAGTCCCTGATTGACTGTTTTCAGCGTCTCGGTGCACCCCATCAGCAACAGAGCAGCGATCGGCGCCATCGCGAGCAGAGCGTTCTTCCTCAAGAGTCCCCCTTTTGTTCCTGACGCCCGGGCCAGTGAGCAGTGAGCCCGCGGCAGCGTGTCGAAGAGAAAGGCCTCAAGGATATGCATCCTTGAGGCCTTCTTTCAGTGCGGCGATGTCATGGGCGTCGACAACGACGGCATGGACATCTCGAAGGCAGCGACTTCCTGCTGGCGCAGGCGAGCGTCCCACAACTCCGAGTCACCCGAGCGAGCACGCGAATCAAAGATCGCGGTGCACTCAGCTTCCTCGTAGTCATAGCCGTAGAGCGCTTGCAGCTCGGCGATCAGCTCATCCAGGTCCAGGGGACGCTGGCGAAGCGAACCGTTTTGCTCATACCACCGATGGAACTCCGCGTACTTCAGATGGAAGTCGCTGGTGTCGTCGGTGAATTCAGCGATCTGCGGGCGGTTGAAACGGGAGTCGTCGCGAGAGGCGACTTCGGCCCGCACTCCAACCACGTTGACGAAAGAGCTGACGTCGGCAATCTCAACTGCGTGCATGGCGATCTCCTGGAAAAGTGAAAGCCACACTGCGCGCCCGGAGGCCACGCAAAGCGTGGCCGTTCGGGTTGTTGAAACTACGACGCCAGCATACGTCCATACAAAGTTCAATACAAGTGCCTAAGTGTGTCCGCCGGCGGGCTGGCCGACTGACGTGACACCGGCCTCACGAGGCGCGCTGCTAGAAGCGAGACGAGCCGACGCGCGGCCGGCTCGTCTCGTGCTGTTCAGCAGGTCAATGGCGGGTGGCAAGCAGGCCGGTCAACACGATGTTGCCGTCGTTCGCCATATCGGCGGTATCGAAGTCGCCGGTCAATGCGTGCACGCGCTGCAAGGTCCCGTTCAAGGTTGTGCCATGCAGAACTCCGCCGGCCTCGATGATGACGCCGAGCAGCTCGGGGGCAGTACCGTTGGCGCTGAAATAGACGATCGGCACGTAGACGGCGTCCAGCTCTGCCACCTCTACGCGCAGCGTGCCGGGTGTTGCCGCGAGCCGCCGCAAGTCCTCGGCCTCTATGCCAGGCACGATAGCGGAAGCATTCATCGGAGTGCGATCGCCACGAGCATCGACACAGCGCCCCCGCAGACGGTCTTCAGCCCCCAGGACCCGGGCCGGAACAAAACCTGTTTCGTGGCCAACTCGTTGAAGATGCCCCCGTATCCAACGAGGAGTGCCGCGAAGCCCCCCATGAGCAGGGCTTGGCGAGGCGTGATCGCGTACTGCGCGAGCGTAATCACGACCATGCAGACGATCAAGGCAGCTGCTGTGAAAAGTCCGGCGGCCGCCCACTTGGCTTTGGAAAAGTCGATGTCTTTCTCAACGGGTTTCATAGAACGACTCCGAATTTGTAGGCCTGCGACAGTCCTGCGATCACGCCCATCGGTATGCCTGAGAAGCATCCTACTGACATGATGTTGCAAATGCCGCGCCTGCGGTCGCGCAGGTAGCTCACCGCTGCGTAGGCCAGCAGCAGCAGAGTAACTACCCCTGTGGCCATGTCGCCTTGCAGCGCTTGCGCCAGCAGCAGTGCAGTGATGATGGCGGGGAAAGCGGCTGCGGTCCCCGCCACAAGCAACCCGTCAAGCCGCTTCACTGTTGTCGCGCCTCCAAAGGAGCCGGTGCTTCGCCAGCCATCTGTTGGCGTGCGCGCTGGACATCTCTGTTGAGCCTCACCATTACGGTGAGGCCAGCGCCAAATACGAGGATCAAGGCCGCAATCGCGAAGGCATGCGGGCGCCCTCGCGCGACAATGCCGTGGGCAGCGAAGAACGCGGCAACCGCGGCAGCTGCGGCCCATGACAACCAGAGTGCCTTGAGGGGCAAAGATGCCACGAACTCCGGGTCCAGACCGTCGGCCTCTGTGCCCGGCATGGGCACCTGGGTGAGTGGCGTGTTCAAGGGAGCTTGTTGTCGCAGTCTCATGGTTGAACGTTCAGGCTGAAGGTCGATGCATCGGCCAGCGTGGTGAGCCACCAGGCTTGATTCCAATACCCATCGGCAGTGCTGAAGTTGTCCCAGCCCGCCTCGTAGGCCGCTTGCTCTCGGAGCATCTCCGCCTTCTCGCGCAAGTCCTTCCCGTTGTACAGGTGAGGGACCTCCCAGCTGACCGCCCACGTCACCTCGCTTCTGCTTGTCGCGTCGGAGATCGCGTGCGCCTGGTCGAGCGCACCGAGCGCCACGGGACGGTGCAAGTCGTCCGTCAGGATGATGCTGTCAGGCCAGAACTCCAACAGGCGGCACTCTTCCTCGCGGTCCGCCTCAAACGCCTGCCTGACGAAGTTTTCCGGCATGGCGATGCACTCTTCCACCGCGGCTTTTGCCGCTCGCAAGCTGATGTGGCAAGGCAGCAGGCTACGAACGAACTCGCAACGCTTCTCATAGCGCTCATACGTGTAGTTGTCGCCCAGGACTGCACGCCCATTCACCTCGAAGCGGGCAATGTATCGCGGTGCATTGTGAAAGCTCGCCTCATCCACTTCTGCTGCCTGACGCAGCTCATCTGCAAAGGCGAGTGCCTGTTGCTGAACGCGTTGGGACGTCGCGGGCAGCCTCACGGCTCGCTCAAGAGCGTGGTGCGAAGCAAGCTTCGCAATCTGCCAGCGAAGGCGGTATGTCGCGTTCTCGGTCATCACCTCAACCACGCTCCGTGGTGGCGCTGCGGAATTAGGGGCTTGTTGTGCGGGCCCCGCGTGCTGGCTGATCGTTGTCATCAGGTGCCTCTGTAGCGTGTGAGGTCGTCAGGTCGGCGAGGCGAGGGCCCGCTGTACCTGGGCGACGGCCGCCGGCGGAAGCGGCTGCGACGGGAGGTCCAGAACGTAGCCGGCCACGATGCTGTGCAGTTCCGGGAGGTCGGGGAAACACCCCACCAGCCGGCCGAGGAAGTCGTCCTTGTTGTCCGACAGGCAATACGCCAATCGAACGTCTGGCGCCCTCAGTGGCCCAAGCGCCATGTCCAGCGCCAGGCGGTAGAGGTGGTAGTTGTCACGTTTGAGCTGCGCGATCGCTTTGTCGCGTTCTTGAACCGCTGCGCTCATCAGCCGAACGGCAATGGCGGCCTGCTCGTCTCGACCGTCGGTAGTCGTCTCCATAATGGCCATCTCCCTGAAGATGGACTGGAGGCGTTAGCCTCCCAGCCCGTTTCGAATGTCTGGCGGAGTTGAAGATTTAGCGCGCCAAAGACTTGCCGTTCTTCTTGAGCCAATCGGCGAAGGCTCGATCGCGCTCGAAGTGCCCTTCGAGGATCAGTGCAAGAAGGGCATCGATTTCGATCTCCTCCTGGCGGATGTCCTTGTAGCAACTGCGGTAGTCCTCAAGGCAATTGAGCAGCGGCTTGGGCAGCTTGAACTTGACGGTCTCGTACTGAGGCGGCTTCGGCACCTTGGCCAGGACGAGGTCAACGGGGGCAGCAGATCTACGTGGCATGACTTATGGACGCTCCGGATTGGGCAAAACAGGACCGGCTTTGGCGAGATCTCGCTCTACAACTCGCGGGTTCTCGATAGGAGCCGGTACAACGGGGGGATGGGGCTGCCGGGCGGCGCAAGCACCGAGGCCTAGCACGCATAGCAGGGTGAGAACAGTCTTCATGGAAGGCCTCAGTGGTTCGGCTCGAAGGCAACGAGCTTGTTCTGGTGGTCTACGACGAGGCGGACATCGTCGCCCGCGATCGTGAGTAGCGCGGTTTCTACCGTCGTGAACGTTCCGATGCGGGCCGCGGCGGTGAGCGTGCGTTGCAAGATCTGCTGTGTCTCGCGCGATGTCGCCGTGGGCAGGACCAGGCGGTACCCGGTGGGGGTGAGCAGGTAGTTCGCCCCCTCGTGGACCGTCTTCAACTGCGATGGCAGATCGAGGTGAGTGCCGATGCGGAGTCGGTTGTAGTTTGTGGCCGCCCCGGGCGGCAGCTGCTTGAGCACCTCCGCGATCGCGGCCGGCGGCACCGAACCTCCTACCGGGATCTGCGCGGAAGCAGTTCCCATACACAGCAGTGCGGCGAGCCCGATTAGGCAGTTAGTTTTCGACATAGCAATCTCCCTAAATTGCAGCCAACGAACAGAGGAACACGAGGGACGCGCACACGGGAAAGGTGACGCGCAGTGGAACCCGCCGCTGTTGGCGTGCTTGAAATAGCCGATACGCCGGCGCGCACACGAGTAGCAACAGCAGGCAGTACGGTCCGACGACGCTGAGCATCACGTCGCGGCGCCCAGCACCAGCCAAGCACAGGCCCCAGAGACTCACAAAGCCCGTCAGCGGCATGCTGATCGCGACATGTGCGCGGGCCCTGTCCAGCTTGAACATGAACCGTTCGGTCTCGGCCGTGACCTCGTGCAGCAAGACGAAGGTCAAGAGCAACACGACCGGGATGAGCCAGGTGGGTGCGAAGGCGGTGCCGATGGCCATCGGCACGCTGGCGAGCACCACGGGCAGCAGGCTTTCGCGCGCTGCCACTGGCAAACGGCTGTAGCCCTGCAGGGCCCAATCACTCTTGCGCGAAAAAGCGCGCATCCACGGCCGCCCAAGGCGTGACATAGATGTCGTCCTCCACGAAGATCTTGATCGGCGTGCCGGCGCGAATCGTCACCGTGGGAACGATCTGCAGGTACTTGCTGGCGAAGTTGCGGCCCAGCGAACGCGTCTGGGACGTGGCCTCGCGGACGGCGTAGTCCTGCGACGATTCGGCGGCTGCGCCGGAGTCCACGGTCGATGGGCCCAGTCCCACAATGGCATAGGCCAGAACGCCCAGCATCTGGGCCGCCACGTGGTAGTCGACCTGGTCCTGCAGCGCGGCTACACCTGCGTGATCGGTGCCGGCGGTGCGACGGAAGTCGATGCGCTTGCCATCGGGTCGTATGGCCCACAAGACCGTCATGCCCATCCGACGCTGGATGGCTTCGTTGATCTTGTTGGTGCGTGCCGTCTTGCCGGTGATCTTGGTGCCTGTGGGGAACAGAATCCACTCCCCGCTGGCATCGAGCACCGGTCGCTGCAGGACGGCAGTCCAGTTGCCGTCGTAGTCAGAAATCATCTCCGACTGGGTGACGGCACTGATCACGGTGGCTGTCGGCATCAGCACTTCACCGTCCCGAGGACCAGCGTTCGCGGGTTCCCGAAAAGCGCGGTTCTGTGCCGCCTCGCCAAACGCCAGAGGATCGGCGTAGCGGGCTGCCGGCTGGCGAGCGGGCTCAGCGCCTGCGGTCATTGCTTGGGCGAAGCCTTGGCGGCCTGATGCCGCGGCGAAACCGGCGCCCGGACTGCCTGCCTGCGGCGATGCCCCGGCAGCCGCCTGAGGAACCGCCGGCCCAGCCGCTTCGCCTGGTCCCAGCACTCGATTGGCGTGGGCAGGGTGGTACTGCCGGGCCAGGTCGAAGGCTCGCGCAGCTTCGGCGCGCAGCTGTTGGGACTGTGCTCGGCTGCGCGCAATCTCCTGCTGCACGCGGGCGAGCTCGGCCTTGTTGTCCGTCATGCCAGCGGGGGCGGCGGATTGGTGCACATCCGAGCCCGGTGCGCCAGTAGCTGGGTCCGCCGTAGGCGTCCCGGAAGGCGACTGGACCGTCGGGGCGTAGCCGCTCGTCCCAGACGGCTGCGCCATGCCGGCCAGCCGCTGCGGCGGCCGACCATTCGAACGGTCCTCTTCGTTGCTCACTCTGCCGAACTTGGACCGGCCCGCATGGAGCGCTCGCCGCAACTCGTCCAGCTCGAACTCCCTGCGCACCTGTTCGGGCGACGGGGCGCTCCCATCGGCGCTTTGCCCACCCTGCTGTCCCTGGCCAGCCGCACTGTTGGTCGAGTCAGCCGCATCAGCCAGCGCCTTCTTGCGCCGCTCCTCTTCTTCCAGAGCTTTCTGTCTCGCCTTCAGCTCTCGCGCAGCGCGTGACTGGGCCTCCTCGAAGCTGCTCAGACGAGGCGTCTCCGGCGTCGGCTCCGCTGCACGCTTCTCTGCTTCAGCTTCTTGCTCTGCGCGGCGCTGGTCGCGGTTCTTCATGTTGATCGTGGTCTGGATGACCAGGCCGACCACCACCAAACTTGTGAGTGCGATGGCGGTGATCTGAGCCTTCTTCCCGTAGGTGGTCGGCCGCTCCTTTGAGGCGGAGTCACCGCTCTCCGGGGCGACGGGGGAGGTGTCCGCCATGGTCATGCCCCTTTGCGGCTGATCGTCAGCTCGGAGTTGCCGGCCCGCATCTTGAAGCGCGGGAAGATGCCATTGATCGTGTACGTCCGCGTGGAGGGTTCGTACTTGGCCTCCAGGATCTCCTGCTTGCCGTCAATCTCGCCCAAGATGGACATCAGGCCAAAGTTGTCATGCTTGAGCTTCACGTAGGTCATACGGCCGTCGTCGTGGACGGCTTCAACCACCGATCCTCCGCCGGCATACCAGCCTTCAGCGCCGCTCCACTCGTAGTTCGAATTGACCGCGGCACGGTACAGCTTGAGCGCCTCACGGGTCTTGCGTTCGCCTTCTCGGTCCGCGGCGACCTTGTCAGCTTGCAGACGCGCGATCTGCGCCGTCAACGCCTGGACCTGCGCCATATGCTGACTGTCGCGACTCTCCCAGTTGGCGCGGTTGACCATGGCACCGCTGGTCGTGACGATCAGGCAGTGACTGGCGAGCTTGCCGCGTGGCACCCGGACAACCCGGAACTCGTAGCTGTTGCCACTCATTCCAACTGCCGTGATCGTGGTCTCTTTGCCCTGCTCGGTGTTGGACAACGGTTTCGTGAAGATCCGGTTCTTGATGAACTCGGTCTCCCACATCTCCTTCGCGGCCCACAGAACGTCCTGGCTTTCCTCCGGCAGCGTCACCGAGGTATGCATGTACATGGTCGCCTTGAGCGGGATGATGTCCCCAGGTTTCCAGTTGTAGACGGCACACCGCTGCACCTCCTGCCCATGAGCTGCAGCGCCAGCGAACGCGGCGAGAGTAGCGACTGCGAGAGTTTTGATGACTGCTGCTTTCATGATTGCTCCCTGGATTTGTCCGTTTCGTTCTTCGTGCACTCTTTGATATTCACCGGCGTCGGATCGTCGCGTACAGATTCGCGGTCAATTTCTATGCCAATAGGGTTGTAGCGAAGCTCAGCACGTCGGGCGACGATTTTCTCCGTAGGCCGGAAGGTCCAGATCAAGGTGATAATCTGATTTTTGCAGTCCACCACCTGATGGTCTTTATTCGTCTCTTTTACCCTGACAAAAGCCAGCGTCGTGAACAGATAGTCCTTCTTACTTTTCGGCAACGGATCTTTGTCGATGGATTGCAGATTCCGAACTGTCACCTGAGTCTCGTTGCATCCGTCGCAATTTGCCAATCGCGCTGAAACCTCTGCTGCGTTGTATCCATTGGGATCTGTGAATTCCTTCGACAACTTGTCCGACATCAACAAGTTCGCAAAGCCGTAGTCCGCGTCAATTGACTTGCGCAGCTTGCTGAAACGGCGCTCAACATATTCACTGAGCTTTGACTCGACCGTTGCAGGAAAGAAATCGATCTTGGTCGACTCGTCGGCGTACTCCACCGAGGTGGTGCCATCCGGCATGAGCTTGACCCACGCGACGCGCACGTTGTTCGCGAAGCGTTCGTCCGCTCGATACCACGCAAAAGTAACAAATATGAGCAACGCGAGCAGAATGAACTCGCGGATGGCTCCTATATTCCTAGAAGCCCGGAGAAATGCTTGTGTCGCCGCATAGCGACCTTTCTTCAGTCCCGTTTGGTACTCTTGTTGATCCATCAACCCACCGGGTTGAATGGGCCGTGCTTTCTGCATGTGTTGCTCCATATTCATTTGCCCAGGGCTGCTTTCGCCAGCGATCGCGCGGCACCGTGCGCAGCCATCCCCATGCCGCCGCCGCCAGCGCCGGACAGAATCGTGGAAGCGAACCGGCCGGTGGAGAACAACGCCAGAATGCCAATGACTGCGAAGGTCAGGAGACCGATCAACTCGCTGAGCTGAGATATTTCCGGAATGGCGGTTGGGCGGACCTCGGTAATGCTGGGTGGCATCGATACGCCGAAGTAGAGGGCGATGGCGCAAACCACCAGCACGAGGTTCAGGCGTGCCACCATGTAATAGACGACGAATCCCAGGAAGAACCGCAGCCAGCCGTCGAAGAGAAACGCCAGCCGCTGGTACAGCAGGAACGGGATGAAGGTAAGGCCAATGAGTTTGGCGAGAGTGAAACCCCAGAATCCCCACATAGCCACGAGGTAGGACATCACGCTCAAGAGAAAGATGACCAAGCCGAGCACAAACAGGTTAAGCGCGAGAGCCAACGCTTCTCCGACGTCCAGCGTGGGCAGCGACGGAAACGTAATTGACTGGGCCACCGCGGTGAGAAATTGCGGCGCAAAGAAGAGGGCGTCGTTGCCCAGCATCGCCTGCTGTAGAGCAGAGGAATACCCGATCCCAGCCTGCCAAATTGCCGTGGTCAGAGTCGGGTAGGACGCCATCAAGACCCGGGTCATCAGCATGAGCAGCGCCACGGTGAGGATGTCCAGCACATCCGCCTTCTTGAACATGTACTCCATCGCGGTCCAGATGGTGAGCACCAACGCGAAGGTCATCCACATGATGTCGACCATCGAGACGAACGCCGCGGAAGTGATGGCAGCGTTCGTCAGCGCTGTGACACTCGCGATGAAGCGATTCCACCCGGTGACGATCGTGTTCGGGTCGCCGTGGTCCTGAGCCCAGGCGAGCGTCGGCCCGCCGAAAAGAACAGGCAGCAGAGCTGCTGTTGCCGCAGTCCGCTGCCTGAAGATCCCTGAGCAAAGCACGCGAGTAAGCATCGTTCCCCCTGACCGTGTTTATATGAGTTGAACGTACATTTGTCAATACAAATGTACGTTCAATGTGCGGCCCTTTGGAGCCGCTTTTGGAGAGGACGAGGCCCTTACGGGCTTTCGTTCACGGTCGTCACCGGCGTGCGGTTGCGGACCTTGGACACCCGCTCCTGCTCTTTCCGGTCATGGCGTTCCTTGCTGTAGACGTGAACCACTTCCTTGCAGTAGCTGTCGGTGGCCAGCTTGCCGCTCTTATCGCACTGCTCGACGATGGCCTGCTTCTCCTCGTAGCTGAGGCTTTCGACCGGCTTGTTGGAGGACTCGGGGGCCTTGTCGCAGCCGGCAGCGAGTAGCGCCAGCATCACGATGGCGGTTCGGTGGTGCATATTCGTGCTCCGTTTGCTTGCGCGCCTTCAAGGCGTTTCGTTGATGCTCATCGTGTAGCTGCGGACCTGCGCTCGCTTGACCCTCTCCAGCTCCAGCTGACGCCGGGCCTCTCGGTTGGCGAGAATCTCGGCCTCCTTCTGCTGGATGGGCTTCGCGAGCAGTGCGTTCGCTTTCAGCAATTCCTCGTTCTGCATGTACGTGAGGCTGTTCTGGGCTGCCAGCAGCTGAATCGCGCCAACCGTGTTGTTGTCAGGGAGCGCTTGCATCTGAGAGGTGATCGCGGCCGCCTCCTGGGCGCGCTCCTGGGCGTTCTGCCGCTGTAGCGCAAGGGCGCGATGGTCATCCAACAGCCGCTCATACTGGATGCGGTCGGTGTAGGCGCGTTTCCACACAGGGTTGCTCAGGTCCTGCGGGAGGTCCAGTGCCTCCATGTCGAGGTTCAGTGCGTTCATGGTGCGCGGAACCACCGTGAGCGCGGTCTTCAACATCGACTCCAACTGCGGGTAGTAGCTGCCCGCGGCGGGATTGAGGCGGATGTACTGATTCAGGTAGGAGAGGCCATAGTCCTGATGAGTGCTGGTGAGCTGATGTGAGAAGCGGTTGCGCACCTGTGCCCGGATCGTCCCGGGCAGCTGCTGCAGGTTCTGCAACTGCAGTTGGTAGTCCTCCAGCTGCTGCGTGTACTGGTCAACCAGCTCTGCGTACTGGTTCATCTGGTTGCCGTAGTCGATGGTCAGCTGCGTGTTTGTCAGGATGTCCGTAGTTGGGATCTGGGCCTGGGCTGGTTTGGGCGCCACAGCCCCCAAACCAGTCAGGAGGACAAGCGACACGGCAAACAGGCCGCGCCGCATAGCGTGTGTCATACCGCGAGTCATGAAAAGCTCCTTTCGAAGATCAAGCCGCCTTGCGCAGGTCCGCCGGCGGGGGTAGCACAGGTTCTCGTCCGTGGATCAGGTGTTCAACAGCGAGCCGCAGGCCTTCCTGCCAGCCGTAAGCCTTGACGTACTTGTCGCGGATAGAAGCCTCGTAGGGGGACGACGAGTTGATGACCTTCTGCTCGTCCTCGACGTCGAGCACAACGATCTTGCTCACATCAAGTTCCGGCTGCCAGATAAACGCCTCCCGCTTGGGCACGAGTTCGCGGATGGCCTTGCATTGACCTGCGGACAACCCGAAGGTGCGCTGGTACAGCTGCTCATCCATCTTCGCGTCCGCCATGAACCAGAAGGTGGTACACGCGGAACGGATGGCCGGCCAGTGTTTGAGGGTTGCGAACTCCTGCGGGGACTGACTCCACATCTGCACTGAGGCGTACCACTTACCCCACGTTCTGATGTTGTTCACCACCTCGTCAGCGAAGTAGTCAATCGCCAATGGAACGTGCGCTTCGTCGATGTCCACCTGCTTGGGCAAGTGCCGGCGGCTCGGGTCCTCGAACGAGGTTCGGATGCGGTACAGCATTTCCATCAACACGGGGTTGATGGCGCGCTTGTCGTTGCGTAACGCTTGCAAGTTGAAGATGCCGATCGACGCATCCAGCGTTCCGATGGCGTCTTCGTCCGCATCAAACAGGTGGGCGTACCGTCCGTTTACTGCTGAGAGATCATTCGGACGGGCACGCACCCACCGCGCGAACTTGCGGCGCAGCGGCGCCGGCAGCAAGGCGACCAGGTGCGAGAGGGTCTTGTCCCCTTTCCTGGACAGGATGGTTTCGAGTGCCTCGTCGAGCTGGTCTTGCTCGGTCGGCGTCAGGCTTTGATCGTCTCTTGCATCATTGGCTTTGAGCATCTCCAAGAGCAGCGCCGTAGCGTGCGCCTTGAACCGGTCATCGCCGGGGCCCTTGTAGGACGCGAAGAAGTTGTATCCGTGGCCCGCCTCATTGCTCACCCGGAAGATGCCCTTGCCGTCGTTGAGCGCATGCGCCAGTGGCTCCGACCCGGGATCGACGTCGACTGCCCGATACAGTCCGCCGTACTTCAGGCTATGCGCAGCTGTGGTGTTCTTGGTGAACGTCTTGCCGGTCCGGATGGGCCCGATTCCGATGACCATGGCGCGCCCGCCGATCCATGGAGAGTAGTGAAACGGTGTGCCGTCTTTCGAGGTAAGAACATACAGCGCCTCCTCCCCGCGCAGGTCCTTGACCACGGGCTGCCCGATGTGCGCTCGGTACACCAGGGAGGCCGCGCCGAACTGCTCGCTCGTCAGGTTCAAGGTGCGATTGCTCTCGATGCGTTGGCCTGGCTGCAAGGCCTTGAACGCACGGTCGATGCTGACCGTTTCCCAGATCAGGTTGACCCGTGCATTGCTGCAGGCCGTCTGCAAGGCAAGAGCCGTTGCGCGGATGGGTCCTGGCTTGTCGCCGAATGCAATCACGTAGCCGTCTCCGGTTCCCCACAGAACCGGCAGACCTTCAGCCGCTCCCAGCTCCTCCATCATCTTCTTGAGGCTGGGCTTCATGGTGGCCTGTTTCTCCAAGACGCTCCGATCCTCACCCCCCTTGAGCATGTCAAAGAAGTTGATGCTTGCGCGTTCAAGCGCGAGGTTCTTGCGCTGGAACATCCACCAGCGTTGTGCCTCCGTTAGAGGCTTCCAGCGCGTCATCAAAACGTAGTTCCCAGAGAGCTTGGCCGGCGCGTTGTCATGCGCGGCCCAGAGCCCCGGTTGCACCTTGCCGCCCGGATTGATGAACCGACGGACGGAAGCGATACGGGCGTAGCGTTTGACAGGCCCCGGCAGCTTCAGGACGTCCATTCCGTCAAGATCCACAGCCTCGATGTCGCCGGCGGACATGCAGATATCCAGGTCCTCCGGCGCGACGCCTTCCGCGACGCCTTCTTGCAACGCGCGTGGGTTGAGCGAAGCCAAGAATCGCATGTGCGCCCATGTTTCCTCCTGCGACATGCGCCACGCGTTGAACAAGGCGGACCAGCGCTCTGTCACCTGTGCCAACGCGTCGTTGAGGATGGACGCCATCCGCTCCAACGCTTCTAGTTCGAGCAGGAACGCGCGGTTGTGCGACAGCTGATTGAGCACGATCGCCCTGCTTCGCTTGTCGAAGGTTGCAGAGCCGATGTGGCGGAACAGGTCCTGGAGCTTGAGCTTGTTGAGATTCTCCTCAGGCTCGATCTCTAGGTAGTGGACCAATCTTGCGCCGCTCAGGCGCTGCTGGTTGAGGTGAGCCTCTCGGCGTTTGGAGAGCACCTGAAAGCGCTCATCCGGTCGATCCCGCAGGGCGACTTTGACGCCATCGTAGTGGGCGTAGTACTGCGTGATCACGATGTTCCGGTTCAGCTTCCCATAGATCGCATGCGCGATACCGGTCATCATGCGGTGATCGACATCGATCAGCCCGTCTGCGTCCTGACCGTTCAGCTCAATGGCAGCCATGAGCGATCCGTGCTTGGTCAGGAACATGTCCTTCCCATAGGGCTCGACCACTGCGAAGAAATCGGCCGTCGACCCGACCTTCTTGTCCTTCTTCATTCACGCTCCCTGATAGAAAAAACCGAGGTCTTTAGCGCGCTAAAGCCTCGGTTGTTGACTCCACGGCGTCGCTTGATCAGGTGGACGTACCGCTCCTAAGCGAAGCGATCCAGGCGCCCACGTTGAGGACCACGATGCCCCCAACGGCGATGCGCAGCGTGGGACCGACGATGCCTTCCTTGGGAGCGAACATCCAGGTGCAATACGCAATGAGCAGCGAGATGATCACGGCGGCCAGTCCGAATGGGCCGTCCATGAAATCGACCAGCATCTGCAACCACTCGGTGATCATTCCGAACGGCCCAGTGCCGGCTGATCCGATGCTCTCGCCCGCCATGGCGTCGGTGGCAAGAGCCAGCACTGCAGCTCCAGGTGCCAGCTGCGGCCCGAGTTTGCTGGCCCGAGATTTCATGGTCTGAAGGATACCCATCACTACTCCCTTTCAAGGTAGACAACCCGACGGCGCCTCGCCGACGCGCCGGACCAATGGGACGGTCGCTGCAAGGCGCTCGTCCAACCATCTGCGCCCTTGGGATCGTCTTTGTGAATCCCGTACATGGCGCTGAAATACACGAATGCGAACAGCAGTCCAATCCACGGAACGCTCTTGAACAGGAATGCGACCGCGACCGAAGCGACGATGCCGCCCCAGAAGAACTTGGACGGCAAGCCGGCGGTGAGATCCTCATCGTTGAGGACCTTGGCGTCTTGGAGAGCAACATCCACGTCACTCCCTGGAGCCTGGTTTCCCTCTGACATAAGTGCCCCCTGTGACTGCGTCAAAACACCGTCCTTTGTCACTATCATTGAACTCTGCCTACACCTTATCACGACAAATGCATGGACAGATGTAATGAAAGATATCCATACTGACGCCAGGACTTTGCGCCATGTCTGCGCGCCCAGGGGATGGCCAACGGCAGGCGCAAGCTAAGGGGAGTTATGGAAAAAAAACCAAAGCGATCAGTCAAATCGTGGTCGACGAGAGAGCAGATCGCTGCCGATCTGGACGAGATCGCGCGGGAGCTTGAGGAGCAGTACGGCTACACCGTGGACCGGTCGAAGATCCTCAATGCGTTCTGCAACATGCTGTTCAAGGCACGCCGCAATCTGAAGAAGACGGGCGTGTCGGTGGTCAACGAAGAAACCTTGGAGGAGGCTCTTTACAAGGCAATCCGCAACGAGCGCGGATAGACGGACGGCGCCTGTTCCTAGCAGGCCGCCTCGTTCGTGTGTCATATCCCCTCAATTTGTAGTGTGATTTATTTAACACCACTACGGGCGTGGGCGCTAGTCCCACCCCCTTTTTAGGGGGCTGTCAATTCTTACAGGTCACGCGCGAAGGAACGGTCCGCTCGCTGAAGATCAAGACGGCACTTTCCGCACATAAGCTGAATGTCCGGCTTACCCCAGGCGTTGAGGCCGCAATCGGGACAGGTGTACTTGACCCGATTGCTACGATCCTTGGGCGGCTTTGCCTCCTCATCGTCGCCATGCGCGGCCACCGCGACGGCATCGCGCCACGACACCGCAAAACCCTCGGCAAGCAGACGCTTCGTCGCTTGCTCGAACCGCCCACCCGTGATCACGTAATCGGCCATCTTGTCACCTACCTCCTTGCCGCCGGGCGCGCCGGTGGAACTTGGGTACAAGCCGATCGCCTTCATCATGTCGGCCCACTCGCGGTTGTGATACCCCGCTCGGCTGGGCCGTCCGAAGTGCTTTTGCTGCGCGTGGGTCATCTCGTGCACCAAGGTCTGCAGGACCTCGACCAGGTCGACGCGAGCGAAATGCATCGGGTTCATCGCTAGCTCGTCTGAGAGCAGCCCATCTCGGTGGGCAAACCGGTCAGGCGCGAAGTAGCCCATCGTGCGCTTGCCCTTGCGCTGCAGCGTGATAAGGCAGTCGGGCAAGCGTCCATCGAACAGCTCGCGGTTGTAGAACCGATAGGCCCGCTCCAGCTCGTCGTAGGCTTGGCTGGTCGGCGTGACTGTGCCCTCCTGCCCTGCTACTCCGGTCCCGTGTGCCATGGCGCATCTCTCCTGTCCTGATTTGCGCAACCATACCGAACGCGCTTCACGTCGGATGTGCTTGATCTGGATTGTGCAATCCAGTGCCTCGACCGAGCAACTGCATGACGTGGGCCGAGCTACGCCGGCCCCCGTCAGCTCAACCCAGGCGGGCGGCGTTGCGCTGCTCCTCATCGAGCTGGGACACGTGCAGGTACCGCCCGCCGATTGGCGGCGGTGCGACGAGGCAGGACACGTTAGCGCTCGTGGTCGCACTTGATGCGGAAACGAGGCCCACAGCCTCCCCTTCCTCGGTCAAGGCCCAGGCAGCGATCCTGAACACGATGCACTCATCCCGTGTTCCTTTCGCCGCGTAGAACCAGTCCGAACACGGGCTCAAACTCGAAAATCTTTCGCTCATTGGCGCTCCTATGACAAACCTTTCGCTGACGCAACACGATCCCGCTGCCGCTACTGTCACCCTTCCACGAAGAACGACTGGGGGTCGATCCCGTACTTGGCCGCCTTCCGAAAAATGAGGGGCTCACCATCGAACACCCGGACATGTCGAGCCGCCCGGTAATCCCACTCGAACAGCCGCCTCAGCTCCCCACGCTCGTCCATTTCGGACAGCTGCACCACACGCTGCCCGTGCAGGGGCGTGCGCTCGACATAGATGACGACTTGGACGCATTCTCGGATGTCGGCCCGGACCACCTCATATGGGATGCGCGTATCGTTGGACAACAGCATGGTCTCGAAGCGACGCAGCACACCGTGGTCTCCGGTTGCATGCAGAGTCGACAGTGTGCCCTCAAGACCCACGTTGAGCGCAACTTGAAGCGCTGTGGCGGTCGAGGGCTCGCGGATTTCACCGATGATCGCCCGGTCCGCTTCCTGCCTCAGCAAGTTGACCAGCAAGTGCTGCAACGTGATGGAAGGCGCGTCTCGCGCAGCTCGCTTCGCTGCCTCCCCAGAGACAACGTTGGGTCGGTCAATGTTCAGCTCCGCGGTGTCTTCCAACACCGCGATGCGCTCCTCCTTCGGGACGAGGTTGCCCAGCGCATTCAGTAGCGTTGTCTTCCCGCTTCCACTCGCCCCGCCAATCAGCGAGGTTGCGCGCATTGCAACTGCCGCTTTCAGGAACGCCAGCATCTCGGCTGAAAACATGCCCTTGCGCAGGAGATCTTCAACGCTGTAGCGCACCTTGGGAAACAGCCGGATCGTCATGTTCGCACCGAGCGGCGCTACCGGGTACAGCACAGCGTTGACGCGCGAACCGTCGGGCATGCGAGCGTCGATGATCGGCTGCATGGTTGCGTCGGCATCCTGCCCCAACGAGCGCGCTACCTGCTTGATGAAATTCACCAACATCCGCTCGCTCTCGAAGCGAGCGTCCGTCCGCACAAACTTGCCTTCCTGGCGGACAAAGATCGTGTCAAATCGATTGATGCAGATCGAGGTGTTCCGAGGGTCCTTGAAGAAGGGCAGAACAGGCGCCCCGAACTCCAACAGGAGGTCCATGTCAGGGTTGAACATTGGCAGCCCCCCCGCAGGGACATGGATCTCGCTCCACGGGTCAGTCATGCGGCAAATCCTCCACTGTGAATGTCACGGCCTCTTTGAGGCCCTTTAACGAGTCAGGACGGAACATCTCCCTGTCCCGGTCGTATCGCCTAGTCTTCTCGTTCCACCGGTAGACCGGCCACAACTCCTCCTCGAATGCTGACCGGTATGAATCCCGCATGACGGGGTCCACAAACACGTACTCGACCTTCGCATAGGCGCCATCCCGGATTGCCCTTGCATGGTCCGTAAACGCAAGGTAGATCTTCGTCCGCGTCTTGTAAGTCAACTCGACTTCTAGCGCGGTCTTGGCTTCTCCGGACATAAGCACCGCGTCGGGGATCTTCTTGCCGCGCTCTTTAAGGAGCCGTTCGGGCACCACACGGTCCCACGATGAGCGACGGTTCAGCACCGCGCGCTGTACCGCCAGAGAATGCCGCGCCAGAGACGCAGCAATGCGCCGTTCGTCGACGTGGTAGTACGCCGCTTCTGGTACCCCCTCAAGAGTCGACAGCCCGGCGGGCGTCAGCATGTACACCGGCCGACGCAGTGTCGGAATCTCGATGCGTTTCAGAAGGCCCTTTGATACGAGGCGACTGAAGTAGGTCACGTTGGTGAAATGCTTCAGGCCAAGGAGCTGCATCATCACCGCGGCATTGGAGTAGTGAAAGCGGCAAATCCACAGCAAAACGGCACGCAGTTTTTCCTCGCCCCGACCCCGCGGGTTGTCGGGAAGCCAAGTCAGCTTCTGCTGCCGCCCTACCCCGCCAGCATGTACACCGCCGCCACCAACGGCACCACGATCAACACCCTGACCACCTTGACCGTCCCCCACGCCACTACCGCCAGAACTTTGAGGCCCGTTTTCACCGATTTCATGATCCATTCCTTTACCTTCTAACCGCTACCTGAGGCGCGCAATGTTGCCTCACTGAATCCCCAACACAGGGGGCAAAGACGCTCGCATGAGGAGCGAAGCCGCCCTAGCGGCTGAGCGGGCGCATTGCCGCGGTTCGCCGCGGCAAAGGAGGTGGACTTGCCCGCAGGGCAAGCCCCTCCGGTGCGGTCCCCGGTGCAGCGAATGCTCCGGGGACTTCCGGGCTTCGGCACCAACGAGTGCAGAGCCCCGGAACCCCAAAAAGGCACAGGCAAATCTGGGGCGTACAGCCCCGGATTTGACCCGCAGCCGCCCCAGCGGCGGAGCCCGGCGCATTGCCGCGGCCCACCGCGGCAAAGGAGGAATTCGCCCCCCAGGGCGCATTCCTCCGGTGCGGTTTCCGGGGCACGACAGTGCCACGGAAACTTCCCTGGTTCGTGCGCCCCAAGCGCACAACCAGGGAACCAAAGACCGAACCCCGCGCGCCCACGCGCGGGGTAGGGAGTGGTCCGCCGCCCACGGCGGACCCGACCGGTCGGTCGGCACCGTCAGACGGGCGCCAGCGCCCCGGCTGACCCCCCGCGTTTGGTCGCCCGTCCAGGGCGAGGCGAAGCCCAAGAAGATGACGCCTTGCGAGCCGGGCGCAGCCCGGTGAAGCGAGGCGGCAGCTTCGCAGCCGCGAACGCGGGGGGTCAGCCGGGGCGCGGAACGCGACACGGCCTGACGGTGCCGGGGTGAATCGCTGAGGCGGCTCGGGCGTCCAGCCGAGCCGACCAGCGAGAGGGCTTCAGCCCTCCAAGCCGCTCGCCCTAGCGAGGCGGCGCGGGGTGAATGTCTTGTGGGGCAAGGCGTCCAGCCTGCACCACAAGACAGAGGGCGGCCCCTCAAGGGCAGGGCCGGCCCTAGCCGGCACGCCCGCCCGACGCTGGCCGCGACAGCGGTCGACGTCGCCGTTTTCCATCGTTCCATTTGTCTACTCATTCATCTAGTGTTTTGCCTATACTACACGACGTCGCCGTAGATGGAACAATCGATAGACGTGCTTTGGCGCGCCAAAGGGAGCAATGCCACAATGTTGGAAAAACTTAAGACGGGTCTGTCGCTCGCGCTGCATGCGGTCACCACCTGGGCGGACCCCTGGTGGTGGGTGTGCATTTCGGCGTTGATATTTGCGCTCTGCCTGGTACATCCAGTGCCGCTGCGACTTCCTGACGTCGAGGTTCACTCGTTCAAAAAACACGTTGCGTTGTGGACGCGCTGGGCGGTTGTTGGGCTCAGTGTTGCCCTCGGTTTTGTCATCCCCCTGCTCACCTTTTTTCTGTTTGGCGCGCTCAGTGGAAGGCCGCAACGGGAGGCGGCGGACATGTTCTACAGCTGGGTGGGCGAGATGGCCTCTGCGTACTGGACCGCCCCCCTTGCAGCGCTCCTTGGCGGTGTCCTGATTTCCTTCACGTGGCTACGCTACGCCGACCCGTTTCTTTCCAGCTTTTTTCGTCGCTGGCGCGTGAAGCAAAAGGAGGACGAGCGCTCGGACGTGAAGAGTGAAGCAGGCCTCCTAAAGACCAAAAACTACGATCCGCGCCGCTACTACAAGGCTGGGTCGTACTTCATTGGTCTGGACGAGCACAACCAGCCCCTGTATATCCCGGACGCTCAGATGCATGAGACCATGCATCTCTACCTCGGCCCCACTGGCACGGGCAAGGGCAGCATCTTCGGGGTGGTCATAGACCAAGCGGTCGACAAAGGGGTTTGCGTGTTCTTCGTGGACCCGAAGGAAGACGATTTCGTCCCCTACATCATGTACGCCGCCGCCAAACGCAACGGACGGCCGTTCGTGTATTTGGACCTCAATCCGGAGGGTCAAGGCCACTGGCATCCGTTCAAGGGCGGCTCGCTCCGTGACCGGCGGGCACGTGTGCTCGCCGCATTCAAGCTAGGCGACACCGGCTCCAACGCCGACGTCTACAAGCGTGCCGAGCGGGCCCAACTCGACCGAGCGCTGGAGAAGACCGATGGCAGTGTCAAGCAGATGCTCGACCACGTTCGCGGCGAGGATGGCGATGATGAGAAGCTCTCCAGCCTCCGTGACAGCTTGAGCGAGTGGTCCAGAATTTCCACCTTCACGCCGCCGAAGAAGAACCGCGGGCACTCCGTCGAACAGTCGCTTCGCAACACCGCCGTGGTGTATGTGAGGGGGTCGACGTCTGACAATGTGGTCCGTCTGGCAAGCCGGGTGTACGTCGCAGAAGTGCTTCAGGAAATCAAGCGCCTGAAGGCTGAGAGGACATCCCATGCCATGGTCGTCACCGACGAAATTCGCTTCACCATGGGCAACGAGTTGGTCGATGGCGTTGCCACGATTCGCTCGGCGAAGGCCAACATCATTGCCGCCACGCAGGGCATGAGCGACCTGCAGAACATTGTTGATCAGGACATCGACAAGAAGGCGGCCCAGCAGAGCTTCATGATCAACTGCAAGATCAAACTTCTGTACATGGCGGGTGATACCGAAACCGCCAAGTGGGGAGAGGAAAACAGCGGAACTACGGTGAAACGGCTCGCTGCCATGGAGCGCACCGAGGTCAACCGTTACGGCGGTGAGACTTGGGACGAGGGCCGCACACTGAAGGATGAGGAGGTGCCATACGTCTCCCAGAACCGGCTGCTGATGCTGCCCGAGCGCGTCGGTGTTCTCTACCGTCCAGGGGTCACAGCAACAACGGTTTTCACCGCCTATGTACCCACTGACAAGTCGGTGGAGCGCCCCTGGGAGAAGGCGAAGCCGGCCGAGAAACCTGGCGACCACGACGACAACGACACCGCCCAGGTGGAGGCAACCACCCCGCCGGCGGAGGAAGCGCCACGGGGCATTGATGTGTCCAAACTGTGAGGCGCTGCCAGCGCTGAACTGCAGGTCCTGCGCCAGTTTGCCGCACGAACCGGCTCTGTTCACCTACCTCAGGGCGCGTAGCGGGAGATGGACCATGACACCAAGCGCCTAGGAGAATCTTCATGAACCTGTTCTGGCTCGGTGGCTTTCAACTCGCCCTAGCCACGTGCGTATTGGTCTGGTTTCTCGTGCCTCCACCGCGCGATCGAGTCTTGCACGCGCTGCACTGGACGGTCACGTCTTTCCCGCTGTGGTGGTCCGCCCCGATTGCGGTGCTTGCCCCTCTCGACTTGATTGCCTCTCTTGCAGGCGCGGTACTTCCGCACCCGGATCACCCGGTTCTCCAGGCCCTCGGGAGCATAGAAATTGGCTGGCTCTGGTTCACCTACCCCAAAGCGATCGTTCCCTGGATCGTCGCCATCGGCGCTGTCATCTGTCGGCTAGCTTTGACGGTGGATCGCGTCAGGACTGCCCACTCAACCCCCAGAAGCACGGTATCAATGGCTATTCAGCAAGGACCCGCACGGTGACACTCTCATCTTCCCCTTTGACCTTCGACGACTGGATGGACGCGGTTGAGGCGCAGCTCGCCGTCCGCTTGAATCTGTCGGAGCTTGATGCCAGAGAATTCATCTCGCCACGCACCTGCCAGGCGATTGGAATGTGGAAATCTAGCGTTGCCGTGGCCAAGGCGGTGACACAACTCGCTGCGCTTCCGCCCAGCCGTATGCACTACGACATTTGACTGGAAGGGAAGGCATGGCGGTGGAAGATCAACAAAAAGTCGCACTCACAACGCTCGGGCTGGCCGTCTTTGTGTGGGGGCTGACGGTGTCTACCGGGGCCGATGCGGTGCCCATTCGATTCCTGGGCTGGCTAATCGCAGGCGTCGGCATGCTGGTAGCAACTGTGGCAGTCTTCTGGCCAGGCGAGCGCACCGCGAAGCTGAAACGAGTGCGGGTCTCCTGCGATGGCCTATCTGTACTTGGGGAGGTCAACGCTGGCACGTCGTTGATCTGCGGGAGGTACGCGCGCATGCGCTTTTACACGGTCCACGGGACCTCACTTTGGGGGCCGGGCTCGGACGGTTGGGTGACGGTGTTGGTGAAGAGGGTAGGCGAGGTTTCTGTTCGTCCTGATTGCCGTGCGGCGTATCCCAATTTTGCCGAGCGAGTACGCGCACAACAGTGAGCCCTTCGCCCGGGCCACTGCGGTGGCCCACTCTCGAGACTGCTGTCGCTGCCATCCGGCACTACCTCGGTCGCCCCGATATGCGGCGCAGCGTCACTGACCCTCTCCAACAAGCCGGGAACGCCGGCAGCGACGCCAGCGGCCAAGTCCCTTACGAAAGCTTCGAGCGTGGCGCGCGCGTCATCAATCTGCTCGTCGTCAAATTCGTACAGGGGGTGATAGCGTTCGTCGCCGGTCGGTGCGCTCATCCTGCCCAACCTCGCATGGCACGTGAGTCTTGGCGAGGAATGGCCGCCTGGTGGACAGAGAGGCGCCGGCAGCGCGGGTCAGGCGTTCGCGCAATGGCGGTCATCCCCGGCATCGACGCAGCTCTACGACGACACCCTCCCCCTCATCGCGCGATCCTGCTCTCACGCAGCTGACAGAGCGGCACTCAGCCACCAGGGCGTGAAAGGCTGCCAGGTCCCGCTCGTCTTCGCTGGCGCCGTGAGGCGCAATGAAGTCGACCGTGACAATCTCGCCCTCCGGCGTCACCAGCTGGCACAGATACCGCCGGCCCCTCGCCTGTCGCAGCCATGGCTGCAGCAGATAGCGCCACACGCCAATGCCAGATGTCACCGTGAAGTAGGTGTACTGCACGAGAACAGGTACATACCCGGCGGCGGCCGTTGTCATGCCGAAGCCAAACCAGGCCGCGTTGCTCACCAGGTAGAGCGGAAACCCCCACCCTGAGCGCCTAATCTTCAAGGCGATCAGCAGCGACCCCGCCATGCCGGCGAAGCAGCCGATCCAGCCCAGCACCGTTTCTGCGTTCATGGCAGTTGCCCCTCAATCATGCCGGTGGCGAGAGAAGGCCTCGTAGCGGGACCGCCACAAGGCGGCGACCGCATCGAGGCGGCTGTTGAAGTGCCCCAGCTCTTGCCTATCGCTGTCGCTCTTGTCTTGACTCTTATCCATTGCTGATTCCTTCTGCGCTGCGCGTGGCCGCCCGCTACAGCATCCTGATCGCAAGCCCGACCAACAAGCCGGGCTTGCACCGAGCGTCAGGCCTTGGCCTTCAGACGCGCCATCTCCCGGCCGAGCGTCCACAGCGCCCGGTTGAGCCGCACATCCTGATCGATGCCAGTCACCGGACGGGTGCGTGTCGGGCGGCCGCTGCTGGCCCTGCCTCGCAGGCCTCCTCGGATGAGGCGTTCCTGCACCACATTGAAGGTGGTCCAGAGGTCGTGGCCTCTGTCTTCAGCACGCGCTGGCATGAGGATTTGTTGCGCCGTGACCGGTGCCGGTTTCGTCTCGTCGGGTTCATAGCGGACCTCCAGCGCCGCCGACGCAAATGCAAGCCGCTCCTCCTCATGCAGCTGGACCGACTTCATCACCTCGCGGTCCTCGACAACGCGGGTGAACCCGTCCAACACAACATGAGCACCCTCCACCACCCGGCTGATGACATCCCCCTTGTGAGGAATGCGGACGTCAGCCGCGGTCTGCCCGACCACGAGTCCATTGCTGCAGACAAAGACGAAGACGCCCGCGAGCATCTGGTAGCTGCTGCTGCCGTCATGGCTGTTGAGCAACAGGATCTCGTTCACCTCTCTGCCTTCGATTTGGCTCGGATGCCGAAGGCGCACAAGGTGTTTCGTGTGCTCGCGCTTGCCGGCGTCCCGGGTACGTGATTGGCAGGCCGCGAACGGCTCAAAACCTTCTTGGCGCAGCTTGGCGAGCACCTCGCTGGTCGGGATGTAGCTGTACCGCTCAGAGCGGCTCTCATGCGCCGCAGGCGCATAGATGGAGGGCGCTACGCGGCGGATCTCGTCATCTGTCAGAGGACGGTTCTCGCGGATGCTTTGCGGGTTGCGGAAACTGGATACGAGCTGCATGGACGCTCCTTGACTATTCGTGAATGGGAGTGATTGACCAAGAGAGGGCCGCAGGCCGGGAAAGCGTGCGGAGATCCTCTCGCTCGGACTTCCCTCGCTCGCCCCTGGGGGCGCGGGGTGGGGGATGTGGGATTGGGGCAGCCGAAGAGCGAGCCGGAGTGTTCCGGCCCGCTGCGAAATGAGATCCCCCCACAAGTCCCCCCTCACTGAGGGATGGGGGGCGCTTGTGGGGGGAGTGCAGCGGGCGAGTACCCGGCGAGAGGCTGCGAGGGGCGACGCAGCGATCGCGGCCGGCATGCCAGGGCTGCGGCCTGGCGGGACGGCTGCAGGGCGGAGTCGCCCGGGGGAATCTCGGCGTGGCGTCTCTGCGGCGGGCGTGCCAGGGAGGGACGAGCTGGCGCGGCGGCCGAGCCATGCCGAGCTGGAAGGGGGTGTTGGCCGAGCCTGGAGGCGCTCGGGCTGAAAGCCCGAGGCGGGCGGGGGAGGCGTGTGATGTCGACCAGGTCGACCTGGTCGACGGGAACGGTGGGGAGGTGTGCTGCGGCAGCAGCTGGAGGAGGTGGCCAGCGCCGGCGGCGCTGCCGCTGCGACGCCCGGCAAGGACCAGCTTCAGGGTCTGGCGGCGGAGCTGGCCGAGTCCGGCGCCGGGCTACGGAGTTCAACGCCCGCGGGGCGGGGTTGAAGCCCTGCCGGGCCGGCTCCTACCGGCGCCCCGGGCGCTAGAGCGCCCGGCCACCGGGACAGGACGGCCAGCTGGTCCCGCTTCAACTGGCCAGCGTACAAAGGCTGTGAAACGTCGATGCAGCAGCATGGCTAAGGAGCCGTCACTGCCAACACACGCTTACCCCCTTCGTCGGGCAGCGATCGGAGCGCCTGCGGCGTTCTGGCGCGCCGTGGCGCTATAGACGCGGGCCATGCCTGCCCGGCCACTCACCAACGCCGAGGCGCCGGGCTGGCCACGATATGGGCGCCGCTCACCGCGCCGGCCGCCACCAGGCGTTTCAGCGTTGCGTGGTCGATCATCTCGGTTGCCATGTTCACTTGCCCGTGAACCTTGCCATCAGAGTCCCGCAACCTTCTCGCAGCCGCTCGCCCTCTGGGCGGATCACCCCACCCCCGAAGAGCCCCAAGCCCACGCCCACGCCCATGCCCTCGCGAGGTCTTCCGCACACCACGCCGGCATGAGTGGCAACGACGTTGCCACTTGCCACCGATCGAATTACCCAGTGGTCCCACTGAGTGTGCTCGGCCTGCTCGATGGCGAGAAACAAGCTCGGGCTGTCGGCTGCTATGCCGATCTCTGACAAGGCAGATGGATGGATGGTGTACACGTGTCGCCTCCAAAGTTCGGTTGACAGTTGAGGTAGGAACCCCGTTGGAGTCATCCTGGGGACCACGGACCGGCGCGACCAGGCTGGAATTTTCGGGCGCCTGGCCGGCGGTCTCCGTATCGGACTCATCGCAGGCGCGGCACCTGAAAAGCATCTCGCCCGTGGCTTCCCTATCGGCCTCCTCGGCCTCAATTTGCTCGTCGGTGCACCACTCCGGGATCGGCGCGGGCTCATAGGCACCGCGGGTACCGCAGAAAGGGCAACCCATCGTGCCTCTTTTGTCATACCCCTTGCTCAGGAGCGTCCACATCCCTGCGGTTTTCTGCTTGGTCACGCCGAATCTTGGGGAAGTAAGTCAGCCAGACCATCATCAACACGCACAGAACGCCGAACAGACCTGCCATGGGCCAGTCGTCAGCAATAAGAGCGCGTATCGTTAGCCCCCCGAATGCTGTCCCTAGCAAGAGTCGCGGGATGCAGCTAGACACATCGGTCAACGTCATCATGGCTTTCCTTTCGGTCAATGGGGACGGTCCATCAATAGGGCGCGGCCACGGTTCATTGCGGTTGTTCGCCGGGCAAGCGTTAGCCGTGCGTGCCCTGCGGCTGGTATGGTCGCAGCATGCCCTTGCGAGCCCTACCCCCCTTCGAGGGGGCCTAGCAATCTCGCTAGGAGAACGGTGCCGACACGACGCAGGCAGATCCATAGCAGCTGCACCGTGATGTCGCGCGCCTTCACGCGGACGCCGGGGCGCCACCGATGCGAAACACCGTGGGTTCGATCGGCCCGCCATCGCTGTAGCGGGCGCCCGTGTCGGCAAGCCGATACCGCGGCTCGTACTCGCCATAGACGGGGATCACCTCCACGACGGTCCCCACGTAGGTAGTGCCCATGGACACGCACCGGCCTTCGATGCGCTGGCCAAGCTGGGCCGACCGTTGGTAGAGCCGCCAGGCGTCGGCGGCCACGCCGGTGCGCACCGCCAGCGCCCACCTCCGCCGCTCGGCGTCCGTCATGCCGTTCCACCACTGCATGCCCTGCTCGGCGTCTGCTGCATCCTGGGTCATCTCTGGGTCTCCTGACTGCGCCGTACTCCTTGAGGCGGAGGTGTTTAGCCGCCGAAGCAGGGACTTCATTACTGAATCCGCGTCCGGTCTACATGGATGGCGGTCACTGGCTATAGGGAATCGCCTGTGCCAGACAACCGAACCGCGTCGCGCCAGAGAGCGATCTGCTGTGCAGCCAAATCCTCGATCTCCTGGCGAAATTGCGCTGGATGCTCGCGTGCGTCCCCGGAGCTGTAGGTTACCAACTCCCCATCGATCACCCAGAAGCCAAACGCCGCGGCAAATCGGTGCTGACGCTCGTCGCGTCTGTCGCCCGCAGATGCCCCGCACAACACGTGTTCCCCACCGGGCGCACATCCCACGCGCAGAAGCGTGGTGACTACTGGTACGTGCTGCCCGTTGTACGTGTAATGCGGAGCACCGTCCGGGTGCCAGATACGCATCGAACCTTGCGGGCGAGCCTTGATTAAGGCTTCACGCGTCTCTGCGGACAGTATCGACGCTATGGCGCTGTCGCGGAGCATGCCTTCGTACCACACCATCTTTTGATTGGCGCCAAGAAACGCGCCTACAGCAGTTCCACTCACGATCAACATCGTTGTCCAGCCGAATTTGGCTAAGACCCGCTTCGTATCGACCATACCCCGTTGTCCTTTCCGATCAGTCGTGGCTCAAGTAGGTACGGAGTCGCAGCGACGGAAAGAGCAAATGACCGCCCCCGACCACTAGTCCTATGAGCATCAATGCGCCAAACGAGAGCTGCGCCCAAAAGAACAACGACGAGCTGAGCAACGGGTCCTCAATGATTGTTGGCAACCAGAAGGGCGAAGTAAATACAAAGAGCAGGAACGTCCAGGTAAACATCGCTGCGGTTACGGCCTGCATCCGTCGCTCCTTCGCGACCCGCAACTTCCAAGCCTGGCGCAGATCCTCACTGATGCAGTATGTCTCGTCCATCAATCGTCACCCTTTTTCATGAAAATTGTGTCAATGACCAGGGAAGTGAGAGAGCCCAACAGGGTCCTTACTAGCTTCCTTTCTAATCGCCAGCGCGATTAAATCGTGCTCATCCGCCTGTCGGCAGAAAAAGTGGGGCAGCTCGCCGTGTTTTCCGAAGAGAGGAATCATGTGGCGGCCCCTTTCCTTTTCGTTCTCTGCCGCTTTGGCTTCGCACGCAGCAGAATCCGGAAAGCCTTCTTCGGCCTCCTCGGTGAAGCCATAGTCAAAAAAAGTTGCCCACTTCGAGCGAACCACTAGCACTTGTTCAACTGGTGGCTCGCCCAGAACTGCTCGCGCACGCGCAACCAAGATCTGCAAGTCCAAGTGGAGCGGCTGTGCGCTGCCTTTCGCAGGGAGCGCACCGATGACAGCGAAGAACAACGGCACAAGCGCTCGGGCAGAGGTGCTATGCATGAGTCAGGTTTCCTTTCGAGTCCAAGGTGCAGAGGCGCTTTGTTGTGGGCAACGCAGGGAAATCCGTATAGTCCTTTTACCGAAACCGCACGTTTCCTGAACCGGTCTTAGCCACGTTCCTATGTGGGGGGGAGCCTTCGATTGATACGTCGCCAGAACCAGCGATCGCAACGTCGGCAGAGCGGCCTGCATGAGCTGTGACGCTTCCCGAGCCATTCACGTGAACCGTTGCCGAGTTTGTCTTTAGCTGAGAGAGATACGCCTTGCCAGAGCCATTGACTTCCACGCGAACCGCCTCAACGCTTCCACCAGCCTCGATGGCGCCGGAACCCGCGATCGACATGACCACCGCACCGCCTTTCAGGCCGGTCGCAGTGATGGATGCGTTGCCCGCGGTTTCCAAGAGCTGAAGCGTCGGACCTGAGGCGATGACCTTAATCGGCTCCTTCAGCGTGACGCTGCCCTCCAGTGTCACGTACAGGGTTCCTGAGCGCACCGACGTTTTCACCAGCGGCAGAATGTTGGCCGGTGCTTCAACGACCAACGACCGAGAGGTGCTCGTGGAGTACTTGAACTCGCCCGGGATCGCAACGTGAATCTTGTTGTAGGCCTCGGCGTTGCGTTGTACGGGCGTATTGGGCCCCTTTGCTTCGACCGCGTTCCCTGAACCCACAACCCGCCCATTCACGATGACGACGCTGTTGCTACCTGTAGTAGTGATGGTGGTAGTTCCGTTGGAGGAGTACGTCACCGCTTGAGCTGTGGCGCGCATGGGCACCGCTGCTGCACAACTGGCCGACAGGAGCGAAAGTAGGACTCGAAACATCATCCGGGGCGCCTCTGTCATTCGAGCGCCGACGGCCGCTGCCACGACAAAGGCTGCTCATGCCGAGAGAACACATCAGAGGTCGGCGCACGCAGGCACTGTCGGTCATCAACCAGTGCTCCTTCGCTGTAGACCTGCCCCGCGTGGTAGCAGAACCGTTTGGTGTCTTGAGGAAGCGCCTTTGCGTTCTCCACCTCTTGCCGCCGCTGACGCAGCTGTTTCACGCTGGCATTCAGCTCTTGAACCTGTTGAGCGAGTTGATTGACAGTTGCCTGCAGTTCCTCCACCTGGCGGCTATCAGCGGCATGTACAGAGCCGGCCGCGAGAAGAGTGACCACGAAAGCAAGAGCGAAACGCTTCATTGAAAATTCCTCCTGATTACCGCTGAGATGGCGGCGTTTTGGGTTGGGACGTACCCCACCACCATGCCACCATGCGAATCTCCGAGCAGACCATATGCATCGATGGCAAGGTAGCAAAGCCCCCTCACGGGGGTGCGCTAGGTAAGCAACCAGCGCCGCGCCTGGTCTTCGATCTCCATCGACAGCCGGTTGGCGTCGTCGACACCGGCTTGATCGACGGAATAGGCTGTCATTTGTGCCAGGACAATCTTGGCGGCTCGGGCGGCCGCCGCAGACGCTAGAACCAACTGCGTCGACGTTGGCATCGTCTCAAGGCGGTACCACGGGTAGTCGCGGTACTTCGCGTGTCGATGAGGGTCTCCCGGGTACCACTCATCCAGCGCTTTATCCAGCCGCACCATCCAGCCGACCCGCCACCCCTCGGTGCAAAACCACAGCCCCATGAGGTGCACCTCAACACGGGGATGCCCCCAGGTGTCTTTCACACCGCCGCACCACTTGAACCGGACCGGCTCCTGACGCTCTTGAGTCTCTGGAAACAGCTCTAGCACTTCGACGCCTCGACTCAGGCGGCGACTCTTTTGTTGACTGGCGATCGACAGCATAGGCACATCTTCGCCGGCGGGGTTGCGTTTGTCAACCCCTCCGCATGCCATCCGTTGGGAATTAAACTGCCGTCGAAGCTGTTCTACAGCGTCGATCTGCAGGGCCTCGTCACCGTGTTCGGGCTCAGTTTGATTCCCTTGCGTGCCGTGTGATCGGCGCCGCGAGTGCCGCGAGTTTCAAGATGCGCCGGTCCTCCTCGGAGAGCGGGTCACCGTGATAGATGCGCTCGGCCAAGTCCAGGAGGTCCGACGTGCAGCCGTGCTCGCAGCCGGCTTCCTCGAACCTCTTCAGCAGCTGCGCGTCTTCGTCGTCGATACGCAGCTCAGAGCGCGGGACCGGCATCCCTGCGAGTGATTGGGCGATCCCCTCTTGGACGTGAGGCAGCAGCTTGGCCGCGTCGTTGGTCAGGCCAGTATTTGGCACCGCCAGCTCGATCAGCACGTTCATCGCTTCTCGGAACCACTCGACATCCGTGCCCATGGGCGGAAGGGCATGGACATCCGCCAGGTACCTCACAGCGTGTTCGATCACGTCATCGGACTCGCGCTGGTGTCGAACGAAGTCCTGGTGGTTCTCGGCAATCGTAAAGAATCGATCAGCCAACGTCTCGATCACATCGCTTGATGCGGCACCCGATTGAGACAACACGCGGCGCGCCAGGTACTTGCACGCCTTGTAGAGCGGGGTGTCAGGAGGCTTCATCTCAATGACTCTTTCCGTTATCGATCATCGCTGTTTCAACCGGGCCAGGAGCGAGGCCGTGGCCAGGCGGTACCCAACTCCGCCTAGTCCTGCCAGCGGTCCAGCTGGAACTGAGCCGCCTGCGAGCCTGTCCATCGGCCGCCGAACTGCTGCTTCAACTTGCGGCTCCAGAACACAGCGGTTCTCAGGTTCATGTCACCACGCTTCCAAAGCGTCATCGAGCAGCGCCACAGCCACAGCAAGTCGGTCATCACCGTCGCCTCCGTTCTAGAGCGTCATCGCAAGAGGCACTTCAGCGTTCTCAGGCAGCGGAACACAGTTCGGCGACAAGGCCCTGCCCTCCTCCACACCAGCCCAGAAGGCGTCGGCTGCAGAGGCCCCCTCTGCGTAGGGGCAACGGACGTTGACAGCACCGTCCAGTCGCACCTGCAGGCATACAAGTACCCCCAACCTGTACTCGGCACTACGAGGGCTCCTCGGTTTGCCAAATGTCTCACCGAAGACTTTTTCCGCTTTACTCATTCTCGGTCCCTTTCGAATCTTCACAGGCTACAGCGGCTTGACCAGGTCGCCAGCGGGCGGTGTGCCGTCGAGACACAGCGCTGCGCAGGCGGCTTTCGAAATCGAGAGCTTGCTGCCGTCCGGCGCCAGGGTGAAGTAGCAGGTGTGCCCAGCTACGCGGAACGTCGCTGGCAGACGCGTCGGTTGTTCCGAGATCTTGAACTTGACCTCGATGCGCTGGGCGTGTTTGGGAGCATGGCTGTAGTTGTCCTCCACACCCGCAAAGGTGAGGTCGCCGGCGTACTTGTTCAAACCCGGGCAAATCTTGAGCGCCTTCGGCCAGGCCGTGGCCACCGTTTCCCTGACACCCTTGCTCGCCGCCGGCGGCACTGTCACGGCGGCTGGGTCGGCCGCACGCGCCGCGCCACTTAGGAGCACCATTGCAACAGCGATCACCGCTTGCGCCACGTTTCTCATCAGCTTCTTCCTCGTCGTTCTTTCCGTTGCTTCAACGCGCCAAGTCGCCGCCACGGCGGCGGCTCGACGCCGTGGTCGGTATTGCTCACGCCCACACAGGGGCTGTTATTGCAGTCGCCCTCATCACAGCCATCCACGATCGAGATACGTCGGGTCCGCTTTCCGAGTCGAGTTCCCGCCCCTGGACCGCGTCGTAGCCCAACCGGAGAGCATGCTGCGCGACCAGCTCGATCCAGGCACGGGTCAAGTTCTGTTTTGCTGCCCAAAGCAGCGCATCGTCAGGCAGCTCGGGCATGTGCTGCCGAAAGCGCTCAATGGCAGGCGCCAAGAGTCTGCGGAGGATTCGCTGGTCCGCCGCGAACCGCAACGCCGTCCCGTTTCGCCAGCTGCTGATCCATTGCGTGTCGTCATGCAGCCAAACGCAGTGTCTTGCGTTGTGATGCTCAAGCAGGGCTTGCCGAAGTTTTCGACTACCCGTGGTGGCCTCCCCGGGTACGAGTACGCGCGCATCGGACACAAGGTGAACCTGGCAAAGACGTTCGCCGGCTTCCTGGGCGAAGTCCCGCTCTTTGGTGAAGAACAGCGAGTGGTGTGGTAGGTCAAAGACGGTGCTATCTGGCTTGCGGGGCGGCGGAATCAACCAGGTGCTGAAACTCGCCTTGGTGCCGTGCCACCACGGTCCTGGGTCGCCGACGTAGCCAGCCGTCGAATCTGTTCCGAGCGCCTTCTTTCGGCGCGCAGCTTCTCCCATTACATCTGCTCCACTTCTAAATCGGCTTGCTGGCATTCAACGGCAAAAGCCGGGCACAGGCAAGACACCATGATCTTGGGAAGCCCAGAAAAACGTGGAGTGAATCCGGTGCGGGAGCACCGTCAGGAGGTGACGCCGCTCACTGCTGCTATGAGCTGGGCTTCTGAGACTCGCCGCAAAGCGAAGCGGCCCTTCTCAAGTGAGGCGACCAGGTCGGCGCACAGCGCTGCTGTCGCAAGGTGGTAAACGCCGTCACCGGCATCGAAGAAAACATGGACTGCCGAGTGCTTCCATCGCTCAATGAATTCGGTCGAACGACCCATCCAGGTCATTCGATAGAACGTCCTGCCGCGGCAGTCAACGGGGTCGGTCCAGTTCAGCGACATGCGCAGGTTGGTGACCCTG
Organism: Eleftheria terrae; assembly: GCF_030419005.1. Lineage (NCBI taxonomy): Bacteria > Pseudomonadati > Pseudomonadota > Betaproteobacteria > Burkholderiales > Eleftheria > Eleftheria terrae. Next base: position 13,766 of record NZ_CP106950.1, on the reverse strand, counting down.
AAGCTGCCCTCGTCGTGGATGTGCAGCAGCCAGTACATGCTGTGCTCACGCCCATAGAAGGTGTCGCGAGCCCGTCGCTCCGCGTCGACGATCGGGGAATGCTGCAGCTCCAGTACGGCCGCCCTGCGGCCTGGCCGAAGACACCTCACGTCCGCCCGATGCCATTCGCCGCTGAACTCATCCTCAAGGCGGACCTCCCGACACGCCTCTGGAAAGCGCTCTTTCCAGGCCAAGTGCCATTCGCCTTCCGGTTCGCTCCAGGGGTCGCAGTCGCGCCCTTTGTGGCGCCAGTGCGCAGCATGTTGAATGGGCATCACGGCTAAGAGCCGCTGGCCACAGTCGGGGCAGACGGCTTTCTCTTTGCTATGCCGAGGAGGACGCTTCTCGCCGTCGATCAGCGCTCTCAGCATGGCAAGGGCATCTCGTGCTCGGCTTGCGTCCTGTGAGGTGAAAGTGACCGAGCTTTGCGAAGTGGATGTGAGCGCACCGGCAGTATTTTGCCCATCGAACAACGTCTTGGCAGCGGCTGCCAGCGCACGCTATTGATGTGTTGGTCCAGTTTGTCTCCGCTTGCTGTTCCCTCACTCCATACCTACCGCCGCCGCCCGCTCCATCAGTTCCTGACGGCGCTGCTCCTGCGCCTGGTAGTAGCCGGCAGTCGTGGCGCGGGACGCATGCCCCATCTCGGCCATCAGCACGTCTTCCGGCACCCCCGCCTCGGCGGACCGGGTCGCGAAGGTGTGCCGCAACCAGTGCTGGGTGGCCTTCTCGGCGCGGGCGCGCTCGGCAGGCGGCAGGTCGCTGCTCCGCATCGCACGACGAATGAAGGCCTTGATCGACTGGTACACCGCCGAGTAGGTCGGTGCCCTGGCGGGATCGTCGAGTGCAGCCAGCAGCGGCGTCGACCCGGGGCAGCTGCCCAGCGGCGGCAGCCCGCGGGCAGCCAGGTACTGCTGCAGCACCGCGATGGCCGGCGACGGCACCGACACCTGGCGGCGCTTGCGCCCCTTGCCCAGCACGTTCAGCTTCCACCCGTAATCGTGTTCAACCAGGTCGGCGATCGTGGCTCGCAGCAGCTCGGCCGCCCGCAGTCCCGTGAAGCGGGTGAACACCACGATGAACCCGTTGCGGGTGCTCCCCGGCCGTGTCGGATCGGGCAGGCCGGCCAGCAGCGCCTGGTACGCCGACGGCGTCAGTGCCCGGCTGGTCGGCGCCGGCGGCGTCTCGTCGCCGTCGACCAGGCTGCGGTTGACGGCCGACCACGGGTTGCTGTCCAGATAGCGCTGTTTCTCCAGCCAGTGGCACATCAGGTGCACCACCTTGACCGCCAGGCGCCGGCTGGCCAGCCCCGGCTGCTTTCGAAACGGCGTCCAGCCGGCCTCCACATCCAGACGCGGCGCGGGACGCAGCGATTGCCAGTGCTCCGGCACCCGGTTCAGGAAGGCCATGTAGGCGCGGCAGTCCTCCGTGTCGGCCGACGACATCGCCTTGCCGCGCTCCAGCACGCAAAACAGCAGCCAGCGCTGCGCCTCGCGCCGGTAGGTGGCGTCGGTCACCGCGTTGTGGCCGGGCTCCCCCGGCTGGCCCACCGTGGCCGAGAGCCAGGCGTTGATCGCTTCGAGGTCGGTAGTGGCCGGCACCCGCGGCGGCAGGGGCGACCGGTTGGCGCCGGCCGACCCATCCAGCGCGTGCCGGTTCGGCGGCAGCGCCGGCAGCCCGGCGCTCTGGATCGCGGCGCTCACCGGCGTGCGGAGGTGGTCCGGCAGCAGGGCAGTCAGCAGCGCTTCTATGCGCCCCGCCTTGACCGCCCCCACGCCCGGTATACCGCGCCACCACCGTCCCCCGCGGCGGATGGCACTGGCCAGTTCCCCCAGCAGCAGGTACCCGGCGCGCTTCAGTCGCTCGGCCACCGCCGGCTCGAACCACGTGTCGACCGGGTCGGTCGGTGCGACCGGCATGCCGACCGCGTGCTCCAGGTCGGCCAGCACGGCGAGCTGCCGCTGGCGCAGCTTGGCGTTGCGCAGCTGCTTCCGCTCGCCCTGGGGGTTCTGTGGCGGAAACGCCTCCTGGTACAGCTCCAGCAGCTCGGCCTCGCTCCACCCCTCCAGGCCCTTGGCCGCGGCCCACTCATGCAGGTTGGGCTGCGAGGCGGGGCCCGTGGCCTCCGTGCGCGCACCGACGTCGATGCCGATCAACCGCCAGCGCCGGTCTCCGCGGCGCCGCGCTAGCGCCCGCAGCTCGTCGATGACCAGACGGTGGATGGTCACCGCCTGGTGGCCATGCTCCAGCCCGAGATAGCGTCGCGCCGCGTCAACAAGCGGTACACCTTCTACCCAGGCCCGCAGGTAGGCAAAGTGGTGTGCCGCGAGGCGCCGGTGCGGGTCAATCACCGGATGAACCACCTTCGGACTCGTTTTCGCTCATTGCGGTGAGCCGATCCGTTAGCTGCTGAAGTCGAGTGCGCAGCGCATTCATCCGCGCCGTAGCCGGTCCGTGCTCGGCAAAGGGAATTCCGCCTAGAGCGCTGGAGCGGCCCAACTCCTGCGTGAGGCGGGACAGATCGGCCTGCACCGCCTGCGCTTGCGCAGCGAGCGTGGCCGCGAGCGCTTGCTGCTTCATTGTCTCGGCCGTCGCCCGTTGCGCTTTGGCGGCCTCTTGCTGCGCTCGTGCAGTGGTCGCCGCCCAGGTCAACTGCTTTTCAGTGGCTCTCGCCAGATCCGCCTGCGCGGCAGCCGACTTCGTGAGTTCGGCGCGTGTCAGCTCCAGCTCCGTGCGGCTCAACGCCAGCTCGTTGCGACTCACCTCCATTTGGTGGCGGCTCAAGGCCAGCTGCCGGGTCTGCAACACGAGTGTGAACACCAGTGCAATGAAGCTGAGGAAGGCAAACAGCGGGTTCAGGCTACCGCCGAGGAAATCACCGAACTGGCCCCAGACCGCTTGATCGCCGACCGGTTGGTCGCCGAACCGGACAAAGTACAGCAGCACGACGACGAACAAGGCGCAGAAGGCGACGAACACCAAGGTGGCGAGCACGTACACCATGCCCCGGGCGGTCACCCATCCCGTCTCCAGGCTGTTGCCGTCGACCTCAAATTTCTCTTTCTCCGACATGCACTTAGCTCCTTCAGCCCAACAACGTGGAGATTTGACTGAGAAATTATGCCTGTAAATAACAAACGTTATCTGCAGGGCGTGCGGTCAAAAAAAATGGCCGCCCGGTGCAGGGCGGCCGTTCTTGAACGGGAGGCGCCGCTCGCCTTGGCGTAGCGGCAGCCGGCGGCGGGATCGCAGGCGCGTTCCCTTACAGGGACCCCTTGGCCGCGCTAGCTAGGCGCGGCACAGCGACTGACAGGGGTTGAGTCGCGGTCGGGTGAGCGTCCCCACCCTCGAAAGGCCGGGGGCAGGGCGAACCATGCCCCCATCCCTATTCCAGCAGGCGGCGCCGGAAAGTCAAGCGCGGCGACGCTCGGATGACGGTTTGAGCCACCACGGCCGAGGCGTGATCTCGGCGCGGAAGGTGGGCGGGAGGCGGGCTCACGGAAGTTGAAGGTTTGTGCCCAGGTACCGCAAAAGGCGTCACGCGTACACGGGGCACCACCGCACTACTTCGGGCGATGTCAATGCCCCTCGCTGCGGCCAGAGAAAACTGGCATCGCAATTCCTTTCAGCAGCCATGCGAGCCACGCCCAGGCGATCAACAGCGGGGGCAGAAGGGAACGCCAGTGGTGCGCGCCCCTCGGGTGCTCCGGCTCGGATGGGGTGAATCGCATCACAGCGTAGTCCTCGAAATGCCACTGCTGGCCATCCTTCGTTTCGAGCACCCATTCCTTTGTCCACGCCCGGGAGAGATCGCCTTTGAGGACGGTCTTGTTGTCAGAGAGCGTCACCTCAACCTCGCGAGCGGGGTGGGCGCGCAGCTCCCAGATGCCGCCATAGAGCCAGGCCTCGTTGAATGCCAGATACGCCAGTACGGACCCGATGGCCAGTCTGGCGAGCGAGGGGGCTCGCGCGGCGCTCATTGCATACTCTTCCGGTGATTTGAACGGGGCATTCGAGCGCAGATGAACCGGAGGGTCAATCCTGTCAAGACAAGAAGCCGGTCATCGTTGCGACGATATAGGCTGATCACAGCCGCCGCCAAGACTGTTCACGAGCACGTGATCGCCTTCGGTGGCTTCACTGCGAGATCCCAGAGCCGATTGAATGGTTCATGGTGCATCCTTGTGCGAATGTTCACCCCCAGCAAGCCACTGCCACTGCCGCGCTTCGAGATCCGCGGCCTCTTCAGGCTCTAACCATCCATGCGCATCGTCGGCGGCGTCCAGTGCCACTTCATAGGCGCCTTCAGGACTAATTCCGGGCCAGCGGCGCCCAAACTCGTTGGCAAACCGATCCACCCATTCCGATTTCTTGAGCATCAGCAGTCCTCGAAAGACGGCCAGCGGTCTTTGGCGCGCCAAAGGTTTTCATCCCCGGCCCTTCACGGCCGGCTCTTGCGATAGACCCACGGCGGCACGGCGCCTGGGTCTGCCCACAGTCCACGCCGAGCCCCCTTGGCGAGTTGCTCGTACTGCACCAAAGTCTCGTCTCGGGAGTACGAACGATATACCCATGCATGCCCCCACCGGACCAGCTCCTCGTTCACGTTGATGCCAGCCACCATCACGATGCCGAGCGTGCGACCATGTCGCTCGCTCCCACGGTCTAACACCTTCACGTGGCGCCGGAACACCAAGTCGGCCAACGCCTGTCGCGAGCGCTGGCCAAACGCCTGCCGCTTCTCTGGAGCGTCAATCTCAGCCAGACGAACGCGGATCGCGCGTCGATCGTGCAGAACGTCGATCGTGTCGCCGTCGAGTACCGCCACGACCTCACCTTCGAAATCGGCTGCCCAGCAATGCGCCAGAGGCGTAGCCGCAGCCAGTACTGCTAACAGCCATCGCGCACAGAATGTCACGCCTACCCCCTAGAACGACCGGGTGTCGTCTTCACTGCGGCCGTTAGCTCGCTCAACTGGGTGCGATAGGCCTCAACCTGCCCCTCCATGCGCGCCGCATACTCGGCTGCCTTACGAGCCGCTTCGCGGTCTGCCAAGGCCGCCGCCTCTGCAGCCTGAACCCTCGCTGCCGCACGAGTCAGCTCTTCCGCGCTGCGGTGCTTCTGATCAGCCAACTGCTCGGCCAATTTCTCGCATTGCCGCTTGGCGCCACTGAGTTCCTCCACATCACGCCGTAGCTGCTCAACCTCTTTAGTCAAGCGGTCTGCCAATTGCATGGCGTCCCCCAGTTCAACCTCCAGTTCCTCGCGAAGATCCCCTAGGTCTCGGCGCTCTTTCTCTAAGCGAGCATTCGCGGCATCTAGGGCCATCGCCCAGAGTTCGGCGCCGACCGCGCTTAAGCGGTCGGCGTAGGCAGCCGGCATCGGCTCGGAAGCCTTCACCGACCCCGCTGCTCGTTTTCTCTTCCAGCCAGCGAGCGCGTTCGAGATGGTGGAGTAGCTCCCGCCCCCCGCGCGTTCTCGCACCGCTTCCAGCGTTACACGAGTACCTTCCGCATCCAGACTATCGGCCGCTCGCCACATGTCCAGAATGCGCTCCGGAGGGTTGTCGAGGTCATACGGAAGGGTTTTCTGCTGCGTCATGTAGTGCTCCGGTAGCTCAATACGTATGCAATTGTATAGCACTACAGCATACGCGCTACTACACAATACAACCTACATCATACACTTCCTACACCTGGTCGTTGCGGCTTTTCTTTGGCGCGCCAAACATCACCACTCGGCTGCTGATCCGGGGGGGGGAAGCGTCACCGAGGTTGTGCCTGGCTTGGATACCTGTATATTTGTACAGTATGACGACCATGCACTCTACTTCGTCGCGCGGTAGCTGTTACGTTTGTGCCTGCTTCGGCGGCCACGGCGAATTGCCGTACACAACGATCTGCCTTGACCCCCAAAGCAGCGGGAAATCGGTATCCCGGCTGCCAGAGGTAGGGTGTTGCGCTTGGCGCCGAGAGCCTGGCGCGGACGACGAGGGCGATCATCCACGGCTCTGGTTTCGTGTAGCTGGGCAACTCTATGAGACCAACGCCCTGGCGGTCTCTCGCTCACCCATTGAGGGCAATCGGGCCGCTGCAGCTGCGCCTACCCGACGCCGATAGCCGGGCAATGTGGGTCGCGGTAAGACGTATGCGGCTGGAGGGAAGGCGAGTGCCTGACCTGGACCTCGCCGTTCACCGGGCGGACTCCATCCAGGGGCACCTCTGGATTGCGAGCACTCGCGCCTACGGGAAGCTAATCACCGTCGCTAAGCTGACCGAGAATGCAGGCCCGCCAGGGCGGCACTTGCTGCCGCAACTCGACAACGCGCTTCTCACCCAGCTGCGAGGAAAACAGTTCGTGATCACAGGCCAGGAACTGGTGCGCACGGGAACGCAGCTTTTCAGCTATCGGCAGTCGTGGTTGTGCTATGTGCTGACCGAGCACCACGCGGGGGTAATGGAGCCGCCTCATCGCTGAAGAGTTCTGCCGGGTACTGATCGAGCAGCGGCGCAGCCTCCTCAATAGGCGCCTCCAGCCAGCGCCCGTACTCGGTCTCGTCCAACACCACCAGCATGCGTTTCGGGTCGCCTGGCTTATGCATGCGCCGCATCAAGGCATGCCCCTCAGCACTGATGGTGAGAGCGGTGAAGGTGACCAAGTCGACACCAGACCCATCCTTTGAGCGCCATCGCTCCCACAACCCAGCGATTCCCATGGGCTGACCATCCGATCTCCACATACGCCAGCGAACATGTTCGCCGGTTTCGTAGTTCGGTTCGTAGAAGGCCTCCATGGGCACGATGCAGCGCTGCCCTCGCTTCCAAGCGTCTCGGTACGACGCTTTGGTATGCACCTCTTCGCTGCGAGCATTGACCGTGGTCCACGGAATCTTGGCCTCCTTCGCCCACCAGGGCAGCAAGCCCCAGGTGCCGGCGACCGCCTCCACGTCAAAGGACAACGTATCAGACCTACGTCGGACGATCGGAGCACGGTAGCGAGGAAAGACTTCGCGCGGCCATTGTTCGTCGGGCAGATCCAACTGCCACTCACGACGAAACCTCGCTTTGTCCGTCAGGGGCACGTAGTTGACACACATCGACAATGCCTTCAGGTCACGACGCCCTGAGGATAGCGGCGCAACCTGCGTAGCTCACCAGTGATCCGGTTTGACCGCTGGCTTCTTGCGGGTCGGTACTTTGGCAGGCAGCTGAGCAAGCCGCAGCTCTTCATCCCGGATGTGTTGACGCGTCCAATGTGCGAAGGCGGAAAGTGAGGTGCTGACCCGTCGATCCGACGCACCTTCGCCGCCACGGGGACGGATGGGGGTGACGACGCCAATTGTCAGCTCCGGGAAGTCTTCACGCAGCGCCTGCAGCACCGGCTCCGCGTCTGAATCGTTGGAGCAGAGGACGACCTGGTCGTAGCGCCGCGCCACAGCGTCGCGGTACATCGCCATGGCAAGGTTGACATCGGTTTTCTTCTCGACCAGCCGCCACACCTTGACCTTCTTGTTCTTGTCGAAGGGCTCGCCCTCGATGTATTGGGGCAAGGCGGTACCGTTCTTCTCCCAGACATGGGTGCCGAGAATGATGGAAAACCGCTCGGGGTGGCGGTTTTCGAGCGCCCGGTGGTAGGTCATCTGCGCCTGCATAGAGGCGTCGCCGTGGGAAGCGAACCGGGTCAGTGCCGGCGCGGTGAAGAACTTGACCGCCACCACCGAGGCGCCCGGGTCCTGCACGTGCAGGATGTGGTCGAACAGCGCCACCACATCGAGCCACTTGAACTCCGTGCCGCGCAGGCGCCCGTAATAGAGGTTGTAGCCGTCGATGTAGACCGCGGTCGCCTTGGCGGGTGTCTCCACGTCGTTGTGCTTTCGGTAGGCAGACATGAAAAAACCGCCACTTGGGCGGTTTTTTCGTCCCAAACCGAAGCCAACTGAATGACCCGGCGAGGGAGGAGTAGTTCGGGGATTATGCAGCGCGCGGTGAACTTTGTCAATCAACAATGATGGAGAGAGACACAGCGTGAAGCTTGAAGCAGACGACAACGCCGCTCAGGAGACGGCTCGCCGACGTGGAAGTCTTTGGCGCGCCAAAGACTCGCACAGGGCGCTCCGCGCGACCTAGGGGCAAGCATCGCTTGCTACCAGCTTGAGCACGCAAAGCGTGCTGTGAGTGACAGGGCATTCCTCGCGCAACGGCTTCGATCCGTCGCCCTGCTGCGCCCGTTCGCAATCCGCGCAAGGTAGCCGCCGCGCGCAGAGCCGCAAGGGGCTTTCGCGGCATAAAAAGCGCCTCCCCGCCTCCGGCGGGTCCCCTCCATTTATTCCACGGTCCCCTTGCGGCTCTGCTTCACCGCGCCGTCTCAATGCGCAGACACGGCGAACGAACTCAGCAGAACGACGGGAGCGGCACCAGGGCCGCTCCGCTCGGAAAGCCGAAAACGATCGGCTCCTGAATCTAGCAGCCCGATCAGCCGAGAAATCCATACCAAGGAGAACCGTGTCATGAAAAGCCTTCGCATCGTCCCTAGCGCCCCTGTGTCGGACGACGCCCATTCCCAGACAACTGGGGGCTCGTCGGATGCCGTGCGCCTTCCTCCGCACTACCAGCTCGACATGGGAGCTGACCGAATCGTCTTTACATTCGATGCACAGCCCGCGCCCGAGATCTGCGCCCTTCTCGTCGCTCGTGGCTTCAGCATGTCGGCCGCCGGCCGCACCTGGAGCTGCCCCTACAGCCGCCGAGCGATGTGGGACAGCTTGGTTGTGGAAATTTGTCTTCGATGACGTCTTGAATTGAACGAGAAAAAGCCCTGCCAACAGACGTTGGCAGGGCTCTTCGGCATCTGGATACTAAAAAGCATCCTCATACCCGTGCGTCGCTTCCGCAATCTCCGACGCAGTCCGTGGCCAGGGCTCATCACCCCCAATGGACAATAGAACACGGCCGTCCGCAGCAGTCACCTCGACGTCCAAGTCTTGCCGGTGCCACATCCTTGCCCGTTCAAACGCGTCGTCCAGACTAACCACATACGCGTAACGCACCGACGCAGACTGAGGTCCACCGTCAGGCCATAGGCCATAAACCTCATATTGCGCCAACACGTCACCACCGAACATGGCCCGGCGCCGGAGAAAAACCGAAGCAAGATCATTTTGGTCGATAGACATAACATCATCCTCACGGTAATAAGGACAGCGCTGTGTCATCCCGAAGGACAACGCAATGCATTGCCCTTCGGTTTCCAAAACAACTTCCGCCGATCCGCTGTATCGCCAGCGAATACTTCATTTTCCCCAAATAAAGCACCACGTCAAGAGCGGTTCATACTTGCCATTATTGCCATGGCAAGAGAAAACCCGGTCAGCGTAGGCTGACCGGGTTTTTTTGCAGCGGGACACTACTGAGCGTCTTCCTGCTCGATCAGATGGATCGCACGAAGCGTTCCACGATCATTCACTCCTGCTTTGTCTCCCTGAAACCAGGGCTTAGCGCTAGCGTTGAGAATCTCAACCCGCGCGACAATTCGGCATCCGGGCTCCTTTTCCAGCCGATCTTTCAGTTCTGCTACCAGTTCCTTCAGATCCTCGGTAAAGCCGCATTCCGGGTATTTGAAAGCGAATGAGCCATCGCGTCGGAAGCCGTTGTGTTGCTTCAACTTGACGATCAGAAACTCACGAGCCTTCTTTCCATTCTGGGGTTCACTCCTGCAGAGTTTCACCTCTTGAATGTAAGCCTTAGCAGACGTGACCGACGAAACGTCGTCGTGGTTGACGTGAGACATGGCGCATCCTTTCACGGTAGATAAAAGGACACCGCTCTCGTCGTCCCGAAGGACAACGCAAAGCGTTGTCCTGGGGGGTTACCAAAACGGTTTTCATCTCCTCGCCGCAGATAAGCAGCGCGCGAGTGATGTATTTATCGTTCTTGCACTCACAAACGTCAATACACCAGCACGCAACAATGTGTAATGACAACTGTCAATTCACTATCGGTGTGCCGCATCACCGCGCTCCACTTTCTCATACGTCTCGCGCCACGTGCGCACGAAAGGCGAGCCAATGGGAAGCCGCAAATGCAGCAAGGCCCATCCATACTGAAGGCTGAGGGACAGGGAAACCAGCGACTCCACGGCGTGCGTTCCCTCTGCAGCCACTTCGCCAGGCAGCGTCGACGTTGCCAGGCACCACAGTGCCAGCACGGCAGCCGTCAGTCCCCAGTACCAACACAAGATCTTCACTACAAACACGACCAGCTCGCCGAGCTGCTCGGCCCAAGCCGATGGCTCGCCGGCCAACCGCCGGGTCGATCGCCACGCCGCCTGGCGCGCACGATGGGCGCGCAGCTGCTGCCGTCGCCAAGCGGACTCCAATCGGATTTGCTCGCCTCTAGGCGTTCGGTCGCCCGCTCGGCGATGGGCAGCGTGGATGTCGTAATTCCACGCAGCCTGCAACGCAGCAATGACGCGGGCCAGGGCACGTGTGATTCTGTGCATGCGAATCTGGCAGACCCATGAAAAAACGGCACGATCCCTAAGGACCGTGCCGTCTGTTGCGTTAGACCGGGAACACGAAAGGCTGATCGCCCAGGTTCATGTGAACGATGTCGCCTTGCCGAATCCAGCTACTCCGCATACCGAGCTTATGAGCGACGGCATCGAAGAACGGGATCGGCGTTTTCAACCCCAGGACCTCCATGTAGACCGTATGACGGCCATGCATGGCGCCCAACAAGAAGTCGACCGTTTCCGTGTCCGTGGGATGGAAGAAGAGCGTTTGATCGCGCTTCGTTCCTTTCTCACAGAAGATCACTCGCGCATATGCGGACAGATAAGGCTGCTCGCCATCCGGCCGCTTCAGCACGCGCACTTCCTCGACACGGGCCGTTCCACAGCTAACATTACTTGTGCTACGCTTAAACATGGTTGGTTCCTTTCGCGAAAAGGTGTAGTACCACCGCCAAAAGAGCCATGTTCATCCGGTCAGGGATGAACATGGTTCATCCCCTTCCGGCAGTAGCGCAAAGCTACGATCAGACTTTAAAAAGTCCTCCCGCAGCCGATTTCATCATAGAGCAAGCGGCTGTTCAGTGTAGGCGGTCGATAACGTCTAGTTGCATCTTTCCTTGGGCGCCGAGGGCTCTGAGCGGGGCTGACGTCCTTGTAAAGCTGATGCGATCGGCAATGGCCGCGAGCTGGGTTCTAGCGTCGATCTCGGCGTCTTCATGGGTTGCACCGCCGAGAAGCCGGGACTCCTCGCTTGACACGTCGACGACCACCAGGCCTAGGGCTTGGCGCTTCCCTGGCAGCAACAGATGTCGACCAACGGCGTGCACGAGAAAATCTGCTCCATCGTCGCTCCGGCCGATTTCAAGCGTGATGCGAACTCCGAGCCCTTCTGCCCGTTCGATAAGTTCCTGGGTCGAAATGATGTTCAGCTGTGTGCCTACGATGTCCATACCTCAGCCTGTCTGCGTTTGCGTCATTTGATCCGCCCCATCTCCGCCCGAAGCGCCACCAGGTTTGCCTGATGTCGACCGACGGCCTCGGCATCCTTCTTGGTTGTCGCGGCAGCCAGAAGCTCCTGCTCTTTGGCCACCTCCCGTTCAAGGATCTGTCGCCGCTCGGCGTCCCGCACAGCTTGCACCGACGCCGCAACTTTTGGCCGAGGCACTGAGTCAGCTGCCCTACCTTCCGAACGTGCAGCCGGAGGCGCGGCCAGTTCCCTGGCGGCTGGCACCTTCTCTGCGAGCGCAGGCACCAGTCCCTTGGGCGGGATATTGGAGAACGTCACGTTGCCGTGGTCATCGACATGCCGGTAGATCTCGGCATGAGCAAGAACAGCTGCACTCGCCAGCAAGACGAGTGCAGCAGTTTGACGCTTCATCGGGTGACTCCTGTCGATCAATGTTGTTCTCGCCAAGCGGCGAGAACAACGGGGTGCATGGCTGGGCCGTAGGTCATGCGTTCAGCGAATTTCTCTTCGGCCGGAACACCTTCAGCTTCGGCGCGGGCGTGCGCATCGACAACGCTGGCCGCCCACCCGAACCATACTTCGGAGCCGTCCGCCACGCACCGGTAGTACCCGGGCGCGAAGCGATCGGATACCTCTTGATCGGCAAATTGGCTCATGTCGTCTCCGTCGGCGTACACAATGTACTCATAGGCTACCATCGGGGTTGCGTTTGTCAACCCCTCAGTAACACGCTACGTCTCAGTCGAGCGCAGCTAGAACAGCGAGAACTGCCGGTTGGAAGCGGTGGCCGGGAACGGCTCCCGCTCGGTCGCACTTGGTTCCCCTTGAGAAGGTTCAGCAGACACGTCACTCAGGTCACACATTTGCGACTCGGCAGGCGGTTGTTGCTCGGCCTGGGCTTGCTCCACTTTCCGAAGTTTCTGATCCCAGAACCCGAGGATGTGTGCGGGCGTTTTCCACGTACTCCAAGTCTTGAGGCTCAGCGAGTTGCCGTGGACGACGAGCGCAGGAATGTGCAGCAACGAGAGCTGGATATACGCCATATGGGCTGCGGTCGCGTCGATATCGACAGCCGTGACGTGCAACTGCTGTTGCGGGTTGAGCTGGTTGTCCTGCATCGCCTCAGCCAAGGCGATCACCATCGCACCAGCGCCAACGCAGGGTTCCATAGCTCGCACAAAACCGTTCCGCGCAATCGGCGCGTCGCAGTTCACCACTGACATACGAGCCATCAGGGAGCACACCGGGTAGGGGGTGAAGTACTGCCCTTTCCAGTGGTCACCGAGGTTTAGCGCCATGAAGGTCTCGCCCAGGCAGTCGCAACTGCCAACCTCCAATGTTTCAACAACGCAGGCCAGCATGTGCGGAAACCGCTCCACCTCCTCCGAGTTGTAGCGTTTGACGATCTCCAGATACCGAGCCTCACGCTGGGCGTACTGCACCAGGTCCACGCTGTTGCTGATCGCGAGCGCCGACAGCTCACAGAAGTCGCGCCACACCTCGTGGGGACGGTGCCGGTGGCTGTTCTGTTTCACGAGTGACACCAGGCGCTTTTGTGCCTCTTGCATTTCCACCTCATCGAAAGAAGTTGGAAGAGGCCTCGCGCCGACATGGCGGAGATCCTCTCGCTCGGACTTCCCTCGCTCGCCCCTGGGGGCGCGGGGTGGGGGATGTGGGATTGGGGCAGCCGAAGAGCGAGCCGGAGTGTTCCGGCCCGCTGCGAAATGAGATCCCCCCACAAGTCCCCCCTCACTGAGGGATGGGGGGCGCTTGTGGGGGGAGTGCAGCGGGCGGGTACCCGGCGAGAGGCTGCGAGGGGCGACGCAGCGATCGCGGCCGGCATGCCAGGGCTGCGGCCTGGCGGGACGGCTGCAGGGCGGAGTCGCCCGGGGGAATCTCGGCGTGGCGTCTCTGCGGCGGGCGTGCCAGGGAGGGACGAGCTGGCGCGGCGGCCGAGCCATGCCGAGCTGGAAGGGGGTGTTGGCCGAGGCCGAAGGGGGAGGCGTGTGACGTCGACCAGGTCAGCCTGGTCGACGGGTGCGGGGACGGGATTGCTGCGGCAGCAGCTGTAGGAGGTGGCCGGCGCCGGCGGCGCCGCCACTGCGACGCCAAGGCAGCGAGCAGGTTCAGGGTCAGGCGGCGGAGCTGGCCGAGTCCGGCGCCGGGCTACGGAGTTCAACGCCCGCGGCCGCGGGGTTGAAGCCCTGCCGGGCCGGCTCCTACCGGCGCCCCGGGCGCTCTAGCGCCCGGC